>JBGOUV010000361.1:0-7315 GCA_041477815.1 Terriglobia bacterium
CGCAACGACGCCATGGACGCGCGGGGCTTCTTCGCCAAAACGCGGTCGGTCTATCGCCAGAACGACTTCGGGTTCACCGCCGCCGGACCGGTCTACATTCCCAAGGTCTACGACGGCCGCAACAAGACCTTCTTCTTTGTCTCCTTCGAAGGCTTCCGCAACCGCGTGGGCGGCAATGACGCGATCTTCTCGGTCCCCACACCCGAGATGTACCGCGGCGACTTCCGCAACTGGGTGGATCAGAACAACCGCCTCATTCCAATTTACGATCCGTCTACCACCCGGGCGAATCCGAGCGGCGCCGGCTCCATCCGCACGGCGTATCCCAACAACCAGATCCCCACCAGCCAGTTCTCCCGTATCGCCGGCGCCATCGCCACCTATGGCCAAGCCGTGCAGCCCAATCGCGGCTTCGCCCCCGGCGCCAGCGGCTATGTCCGCGACAACTATATCGTGACCGGCGGCACCGAGATCACCCCCACCGACAAATGGAGCGTCAAGGGCGATCAGATTATCGGAAACAACCACCGCGTCAGCTTTCTGTGGAACCTCACCGCGTTCGATCGCATGCCCGGCGCCAACGGCCCTCCCGGCTTGCCCCTGCCGTTGTGGAGCGGCCAGATTCAGGCCTGGGACACTGAGGCCTTCCGGTTCGCCCATGACTGGACCATCTCCCCCAATATGGTCAACCACTTTTCTTACGCCAAGAGCTTCTTCATGAAGAACAGCTACTCGGGCGCCGTGGACCAGAACTGGAAGGACAAGTTCTGTATCCCGAACGTGGTGGACTGCAACCAGAATTTCCCGGTCATCAGTTTCACGGAATTCAACACGTGGAGTTCCACTTCCTTCAATGGGACCCGGCAGCCGGGGTGGGGCATCAAAGACGATTTGAGCTACATCCACGGCTCGCACACGCTCAAGTTCGGCTTCCAGCATCAGAACCAGAACGCCGACGGGTTCGGCCAGCAGAACATCGCCGGCGCCGCCGGGTTCAACTTCCTCAGCACCAACTCAGCCATGCCGGGTCAGACCTCGTTGGCCAGCGGCGGTGGCAGCTCTTTTGCCTCCTTCCTGCTCGGCGAGGCCTACAGCGGCGCGACCGAGACGATTCGCGCCGTCACCCAGAACTATCCGTACTTCGGTTTCTACGCCCAGGACGACTGGCGCGTCACGCGCAAGCTCACCCTCAACTTCGGTATCCGCTACGACTTCACCCTGCCGCCGACTAACAAGAAAGATGAATACTCGGACTTCAATCCGACGCGGCCGAATCCGGGCGCCGATGGTTATCCCGGCGCGCTGTGGTTCGCCGGCTTCGGTCCCGGCCGCGAGAACACGCGCAGCCTCGTACCCGGGTGGTACAAGGGCGTCAGCCCGCGCCTGGGCCTGGCCTACACGCTCGACAGCAAGACCACCCTCCGCGTCGCCGCCGGCCGGTCTTTTTCCCGCGTCACCGCCGTGCAGGGCAGCGGCCACTATGCCGGCTTCATCGGCAACTATGCCTTCGACAACACCACGCAGGGCCTCCAGCCGACCTTCAAGCTGGATCAGGGCCTGCCCGCCTACAAACTGCCCCCCCTGATCGATCCGGCCTTCGCCAACCTCAACGACGTCGATTACTGGAACGGCCAGGACATGACGCGCGCGCCGGAGAACCTGAACTGGACCTTCACCATCCAGCGCCAGGTGCTCAACAATACGGTGCTGGAAGTAGGCTACAACGCCAACATCGGCACGCACGTGCAGTCGGGCATCCTGCGCATGAACCAGGTCCCCGCGGCGGCTTGGGACCGGCTGGTGGCCCAGTATGGCCCCACCCAGGCCGTGGCCATTCTGAACTCCGACATCAACTCCGCTACCGCCCGCAACGCCGGCTTTGGCCTGCCCTACCCCAGCTTTGCCACCCAGCGGCTGCGCTCGGTGAGCCAGTCCCTGCGGCCTTTTCCGCAGTACGGAAACATCAGCACCGGGTCGCAGAACGGCGACAAGAGCGGTCACTCTTCCTATCACTCCATGATCGTCAAGGTGGACCGCCGCTTCGCCAAGGGCCTGACCTTCCAGTGGAACTATGTACTATCCAAGATCATGACCGACTCCGATACCTACTTCGCCAATTCGGCGACGGCGGCCATGGATCACTACAATCGCCGCCTGGAGAAGTCCATCGGTCAATTCGACCAGACCCACACCTTCAAGTTCGCCACTCTCTACGACCTGCCCTTCGGCAAGGGGCAGCGGTGGCTCAGCCAGGGCTTCCTCAGCCAGGTGCTCGGCGGCTGGCGGCTGGCCGGGATTCAGGTCTATTCGAGCGGCTTCCCCATCGCCCTGGGACGCAACAACCCCCTGCCGCTGTTCAACGCCATCGACCGTCCGGTGATCGACACCTACCAGGGATGGCGGGCCCCGATCGCGGGCGCCAAGTTCGATCCCAACGTGGACCGCTTCCTGAAGCCGGCCAACCAGTTCCCCACCCAGACCATAGGCTTCGGCAACGCCACGCGGTACAACCCCAAAGTGCGCTCCTTCTGGGACCAGACCGAGAACGTCAGCGTCGCCAAATCGTTCCGCATCACCGAGCGCGCGCGGGTGGACCTGCGCGGCGAGGGCTTCAACATCTTCAACCGCACCATCTTCGGCACGGGCAGCACCAGCTTGAATGCCGGCAACTTCGGCCAGGTGACCAGCCAGGCGAACAGCCCGCGGCAGATGCAGGTGGGGTTGAAGATTTACTGGTAAATTGGAAGTATGATCGCTACCACGCAGGATCTGATGGTGCTGACGGAGGCGGAGTTTGATCTGCTGCCGGAGGATGGCGTTTTCGAGGTCGTAGACGGGAGGGCCATACTATTGCCGGGTAATGACATCCCGCATCAGAAGATCGTAAAGGCGCTCTGGGACGCCTTTGAGCGGGAGTTCGTACCAGAGAGACGGGCGTTTGTCATTGCTCAGACCAACGTCTTCATCCCCAGACCCGCGCATGCCCTGGGCGAGATTCAGAACCGGGTCCCCGATCTTATCGTGGCGTCTTTTGAGCCGACGGAGCGGTTCCAGGCAGGTGAGCCTCCCGAGCTGGTTGTCGAGGTCCTCACCACCCGCCGCGGTAACGTCGAGCGTACCGAAAAAATGGACGACTACGCGCGGGCAGGGATAGGCGAGTATTGGGTAGTCAACCCGCTAGACCGAATATTCGAAGTCTACCACCTGCAGGAGGGCGACTACGCCCTCCAACCTTCCTCTTCCTCCCCCTTGCGGCCGCGAGCGTTTCCGGGCGTGGAGATCAACCCGGACGAGATCTGGACCGCGGCCGGGATTTGACCGCCAAAGTCAACGACGACCATACAGGTAGCGGACTCGGACGGCGCGTGCGCGATAGATGGACTTACGGGGCTTCTCCACGGTGACCAACTCGTCGGCTTTCAGGAGTGCGGCGGCCGCGACGTGGAGGGCGTCCATGGGGCCGACGCCGTCACGATCGGCGATCTCGATGCCGTGTTGAAGGATGGCGCCAACATCACGCCTCCACTCGGCGTTCGCAAAGGATTTCTCATAGAACGCTGCTTCGGCGCGGACGGTCCTGGGCGAAGGCTGGCGGGAGCGTCTTAATCGCGACGTCGCGGCCCAGACGATTGTCGCGGGCGCGGTACACCTCACCCATACCGCCGGCGCTCCGCTTCCCGACGACCTGGTAGTTCCCCAGGGTCTTACCGATCATGGCGGTCAAGGTAACCCGCCGGGAGCGGGGAAGTCAACGGATGGAATCAACTTGACCCCAGCGGACACCATCTGGTACGGTAGCGTACAGGGGGACATCGGGAATGGGCTTTCGATACGCAGGCTTGGGCGCAATGGCAGCGGGCCTTCTAGCGGTTGCCGCCACCGCGCCGGTACAGCGGGAATTCAAGCCATCAGAACGCAATTACTGGGCCTACCAGAAGGTAGTCAAACCGCCGGTCCCGGCGGTGAAGAACCGGGCCTGGGTGCGCACTGAGATCGATGCGTTCATTCTGGCCAAGCTGGAGGAGAAGAAGATCCGGCCGGGCACGCCTGCCGACAAAATCACGCTGATTCGCCGCGCCACGCTCGACCTCACCGGACTGCCGCCCGCGGCCGACGAAGTCCAGACTTTTCTCAACGACAAATCCCCGCAGGCCTTCGAAAAAGTGGTGGACCGCCTCCTGGCTTCTCCCCGCTACGGCGAGCGCTGGGGCCGGCACTGGCTCGACTTGGCGCGCTATGCCGACACTGCCGGCTTCAAGGCGGACGAGACGCGTCCCAACCTGTGGCGCTACCGCGACTACGTCATCGAGTCCATGAACCAGGACAAGCCCTACGACCGCTTCATCCTGGAACAGATCGCCGGCGACGAGCTGTATCCGGGCGACCCGACCGCCAAGATCGCCACCGGCTTCAACCGGCCCTGGCCGGACGAGAGCAACTTGGCCAACCCGATTCTGCGCCGGCAGGAGATCCTCAACGACATTACCGACACCGTCGGATCCGTTTTTCTGGGCCTGACCTATGGCTGCGCCCGCTGCCACGACCACAAGTTCGACGCCATCCTGCACCAGGATTACTACCGGCTGCAGGCCTTCTTCGCCAACGTCCGGAACGAAGACTCCCTCAGCCTGTATGCCGGCGAAGAGGCTAAAGCCTACCAGGAGCAGTACGCCGCTTGGGAGTCTCAGACCCGCGATACGCGGGCGGCGATGGAGGCGATTCTAGCGCCGGTGCGGATCGAGAAGATCAAGGTCACCGCGGGCATGTATCCCAAGGAGGCGCAGGAGGCTCTCCTGGTCCCGCCCGAGAATCGCACGCCGATGCAGTGGCAGATGTATTACCGAGGCAAAGATCGCGTCACCCCCTCCGACGAGGCCCTGGCCAAGAGCCTCAAGGGCGAAGCCAAGGAGCGCTACCAGGCGCTGGCGCAGGAGCTGGCCAAATCCGACCCCTTGAAGCCGGCCGCCCCGCCCGCCGCGCAGGGCATGATCGATGCCGGCCGCGAGGCCCCTTCCACCCATGTACTGCGGACGGGCCTTTACGATGCCCCCGTATACGAAGTCGAGCCGGGGTTCCTGACCATCCTCGCCCCGGAGCCGGCCAAGGTCGTTCCCCCCGAGGGGATGAATTCCACCGGACGCCGCTCGGCTCTGGCCCACTGGCTGGCCGACCCCCAGAACCCGCTCACCGCCCGCGTGATGGTCAATCGCATCTGGCACTACCATTTCGGACGGGGTATTGTCGCGACGCCCAGCGACTTCGGCATGATGGGCGACCGCCCCACCCACAAGGAGCTACTGGACTACCTGGCCGCCACCTTTGTCGAGAACGGCTGGAGCGTGAAGAGAATGCACCGCCTCATCATGCTCTCGAGCGCCTACCGGCAGTCATCCGCCTATCAGGAGGAGTCCGCCCAGGCCGACCCCGGCAACAAGCTGTTCTGGCGCTTTGACCGCCGCCGGCTGGAGGGCGAGGTGATTCGCGACTCCATGCTGTTCGCCAGCGGCCGCTTGAATCTCAAGATGGGAGGCCCCGGCGTATTCCCGCCGCTGCCCGCCGGTGTCAGCCGGCCCCGCTCGCGCTACTCGGCCTGGGACACCGAAAAGGACCCCACCGAGGCCAACCGCCGCAGCGTGTATGTATTCGTCAAGCGCAACCTGCGCTACCCCATGTTCGAAGCCTTCGACTTCCCCGATACCCACGAAAGCTGCGCCCGCCGCTATAACACCGTGACCCCCACCCAGTCTCTGGCTCTGATGAACGATGAGCTGGTCCTGGAGTGGTCCCGGGCGCTGGCCGGCCGGGTGCTGAACGACGGCGGTCTCCCGGTCGAGCTGCAGATCGATCGCGCCTACCGGATGGTGCACCACCGCGCCCCCACCGTCCAGGAGCGCCAGGCGATTCTCGAATTCCTCCGGAGCCAGGCCGCGATTCTGGGCGAGCAACTGGCCCGGAATGAAAAGGTCCCCGTTCCGGATTCTCTCCCCGCAGGCGTGGACCGGGCGCACGCCGCGGCATTCGTAGACTTCTGCCACACCCTGCTGAACTCCAACGAGTTCCTGTACCTGAACTGAGGAGGGCCACCATGAACCTGAGTCACTACCGGCGAGCCGCCACCCGGCGGGAGTTCTTCACCCGGGCAGGCAGCGGCCTGGCAGGTATTGCGCTGACCCAAATGCTGCACGAGGACGGGCTCCTGGCCGCCTCCACTTCGGGGGATCCGCTGGCGCCCAAAAAGGCGCATCATCCGCCCACGGCGAAGTCCGTCATCTGGCTGTTCATGGAGGGAGGCCCCAGCCATGTGGACATCTTCGACCCCAAGCCCAAGCTCGCCGAGCTCGCCGGCCAGCCCATCCCGGAGTCGATGCGGCCGAAGTTCACGGCCATGGCCGGCACCGCCAAGAACGGCTTGATGCCTTCCAAGCGCACCTTCAAGCAGTACGGGCAGAGCGGTATCTGGGTGTCGGACTGGTACCCCCGCATCGCCGAACATGTCGACGACCTGGCGGTGATCCACTCCTGCTGGCAAGACGGCATCAACCACCTGGGCGGGGTCACCCAGATGAACACCGGCTCGATCCTCAGCGGCCGGCCCTCGCTCGGAGCCTGGGTCAATTACGGGCTGGGGAGCGGGAATCGCAACCTGCCGTCCTTTGTCGTTCTGCTGGACGACCGCGACCCCATCGGCGGCGCCAAGCAGTGGACCGCCGGATTCCTCCCCGCCACCTACCAGGGGACGCAGTTCCGTCAGGGTGACACTCCGCTGCTGCACCTGAAGCCCCCGGCCGGCTCCTCCGAGGAGCAGCAGCGCGGCCGCCTCGGCTTGCTGAAGCGCCTCAATGAGATCTGGTCCGAAGATAAGCCGGACGACATGGAGCTGGAAGCGAGGATCCGCGCCTACGAGCTGGCTTACCAGATGCAGAAGACGGCGCCGGAAGCGGTGGACCTCGCCAAAGAGTCCGAGGAGACCAAGAAGCTCTACGGGATGGACGATGAGAAGACGGCCGCCTTCGGCACCAACTGCCTGCTGGCCCGCCGGCTGGTGGAGCGGGGCGTCCGCTTCGTCGAGCTCTACTGCGGCTCGGGCAGCGGTTGGGACGCCCACGAGAACGTCGAGCAGAACCACAGCAAGTGGTGCAACGTGTCGGACCAACCGATCGCCGGCCTGCTCACCGACCTCAAGGCCCGCGGCATGTTGAAGGACACCCTGGTGGTCTGGGGCGGCGAATTCGGCCGCACCCCCTTCAACGAAAAGGGCCTGGGGCGCGACCACAACCCCTGGGGCTTCACCATCTGGATGGCCGGCGGCGGCGTC
>JBGOUV010000134.1:0-15712 GCA_041477815.1 Terriglobia bacterium
CCGCTGTGGGGCGGCCCCCCGGGGCCGCGCCCGGCCCCCGGGCCCGGCCAGCGCCCAATCGCTGCCCACCACCAGACCCACCCCGCCCATCTTCAGGCCCAAAACCCCCAGAACAGTTGCGTCGAATGCCACGCCGCGCTGGACGGCCCCCAGGCCAAGCCCGCCCAGCTCTTCGATCGCGACATCCACAAGAAGGCCGGTCTTTCCTGCCAGGACTGTCACGGCGGCGACCCCACCACGCTCGACATGGCCGCCTCCATGAACCGCGCCCGCGGCTTCCTCGGCAAGATCGACCGCCGCTCCATCCCCGCGCGCTGCGGCCGGTGCCACAGCGATGCCGCGGTCATCCACCGCTTCAAGCCCCAGCAGCGCGTCGATCAGTTTGCCCAATACCAGACCAGCGTCCACGCCAAGCGTTTGGCCGCGGGCGACGTTCGCGCCGCCACCTGCATCGACTGCCACAGCGTCCACGATATCCGCGAGACCCGCGACGCCGAGTCCCCGGTCCATCCCCTCCGCCTGCCCGAGACTTGCGCGCGCTGCCACGCCGATGCCGTCCACATGAAGGGCTACGACATTCCTACCGACCAGTTCGACAAATACCGCCGCAGCGTGCATTGGGAGGCGCTGGCCCAGCGCGGAGACCTCTCCGCCCCCAGTTGCGCCACCTGCCACGGCAGTCATGGCGCGGCGCCCCCCGGGGTGACCAGCGTCTCCCATGTTTGCGGCACCTGCCACGTGGTGTTTGAGAACCTCTTCGTCAAGAGTCCTCATAAGAAGGCCTTCGACGACGCCGGCATGGGCGCCTGCGTGGTGTGCCACAGCAACCACGAGGTCGCCAAGCCCACGCTGGCCCTGGTGGGTGTTGAATCCGGCGCGGTCTGCGTGAATTGCCACACCCAAGGAGACAAAGGACTCGCCGCCGCCGGACGGATGCGGTCGCGCATCGCGGAATTGGCCGCCTCGCTCGGGCGCTCCGACGAGATGCTCCAGCGCGCCGAACGCTCCGGCATGGAGGTCTCCGAGGCCCGCCTCGAGCTGGTTACCGGGAACGAGAGCCTCATCAAGGCCAAGGTCGATCTCCACAGCTTCGATCCCGCCGTGGTCGACGCCTCGGTCACGAAAGGTCTCACCACGGCTCAAACGGTCCATCGCGCCGGCGAGCGAGCCCTCGTCGAGCGCGACTACCGCCGCCGCGGACTCGCCCTGTCCCTGGTCACTATTGCTGTCGTGATGGCCGGCCTCTGGCTGGCCGTGCGCGAAGTGGAGCGCCGCCGAGGCGTCCCGTGATTCCCGCGGTCCTGGCCCTGGTGGTGGGCGTCACCAGCGCCGAAGTCTGCGGACGCTGCCACCGCGACATCCTCCAGGCCTGGAAAACCTCCACCCACGCCACGGCGCTCGAAAACCTCCGCTTCCAGGACGCCCTCGATCTGGCCGTCGAGGAGTTCGGCCCAAAGGTGCGGGCCACCTGCCTGGGGTGCCACTCTCCCACGGTCCAGTATTCCGGCGACGCCGATCTGGTCCGCAAGGCGAGTTGGGAAGGCGTCACCTGCGACTATTGCCATTCCGTCAAGTCGGTCACCTTCACTGCCGGCGCTCCCCGCGCCACGGTTTCCTTCGACGGCACCAAGACCGGACCCTTGAAAGACGCCGCCTCGGCGGCTCACGGCGTCGCCTTTTCGCCCGTCCACACCTCCTCTTTGGTCTGCGCCCCCTGCCACGAATACCGCAACGCCGCCGGCCTTCCCGTCCTGACTACCTATTCCGAGTGGCAGGCCTCGTCCTACCCCAAGCGGGATACCAACTGCCAGACCTGCCACATGTCCCTGACCGCCGCCAAGGTCGTGGACCCCCGGATCAAACGCACCCCTGAGACCTCCGTGAATCTCCACCAGATGCCCGGCAGCCATTCGGTCGACCAGCTTAACAAGGCCATCGCCACCCGCCTGACCACCACGCGGCGCGGCGACTCGCTGGAAGTAACGGTCGAAGTCACCAACCGCGGCGCCGGCCACATGGTCCCCACCGGCTCCCCGCTCCGGCGCCTGCATCTGGAAGTGAAGGTGGCCTCCTCCGACGGTAAGAGCTTCCAGCAGGAGCGCGTCTACCGCCACGCCGTCCTCGACGCCCAAGGAAAGGAGATCAACCGCGAACATCAAGTTTTCACCCGGGCCGCCCGCTTCGGCGCCGATACCCGCCTGCAACCCGAAGAACGCCGCGTCGAGGTCTTCAGCTTCCCCGTCCCGCCGGCCCAATCCGCCAACGTCCGCACACAATTCTGGTATTACTACTCCCCTCTGGCCGCCGGCGGGCAGAACAAGGTTACGTTTCTGTCGGCGGCGCAATACTCTCCGGCGGCCGCCCGCCGCTGACGGCCTGCGGACACTCCTACGGCGGCTGGGCTGGGTCTAACCTTTTCTCCAGAGGGCTACGGCGCTGGAATAGGCCGGCATCGAGTCTCGAAAATCTGGGCAAGCGCGGCCTTCCCGACCTCACCGGAAGCCACTCGGAGAACCAGGTCGACCAGCTCAGCTTCGTCGAAGGTCGGCTCCCATCCATTCATGAGTAGGAAAGTGATCGCCGCGTTGGAGCCGGACCGCTTGTTCCCGTCCACGAATGGATGGTTTTGACAGAGGTGGAACAAGTAGGCCGCCGCCATGGTCGGAATCGACCGATGGAGGTACTCGCCGCCGAAGGTCACTTGAGGTGTGGCGATCGCCGACTCGAGCCCGCCGCTATCCCGGATGCCGGAAGATCCGCCGTACAGCGCGATCTGCTGTTCGTGGATTTCCAGCACTTCGTCGAGGGAGAGAAACAAAGGCTCCATGTGGCCCCGATCAATGACTCACCGGGCCAATTTCTTGAACGCCTTACCGTACCGCTTGTGAGCCCACTCTTGCGCCGCGTCGAATCTCTTCCGGCGCTCCGACGCCTGCGCGGGCGCCACGATCAGCCGCTTGCCGTCGGTGCTGATATCGAGCGGCGTGTCCGTATCGATCTTCAGGAGGTCCAGGATCGGACGGTCGATGACCAGAGCGAGGCTGTTGCCGTGCTTGGTGAGTTTCTTCAGCATGCAGTCTTCTTCCGTACTTCCAATGTAGCACCAATGGAAAGACCGATGCGGACCTCCAGTTCGTAAAGAGTTGTCAACCAACCCGCGATAGTCCATGGGCGGCCACTCTGCTCCCGTGAACCCCGAGGCTGCCCCACAAAACGCGTAGGCCGCACCGCAAGTCCTGGTGGAGCGTCCTCATAGAAAGAACCTCTGCTGCCTGTGGACCTCGTCGCCGAACCGTCCCATAAAGTCCATTTCCTCCGGGGCCAGCGGTCCCGCCGCCACCGCCGCCAGGTTCTCCGAAAGCTCCCGAGCATTTCGTGGCGCCGTCAAGCACACATGCACCTGCGGCTGACCCAGCGCAAACCGATAACACTCCCCGGCCGTCGGCACGCGGCCCTTCCATCCCCGAGGCGCCCGCAACAGCTTCCCCCAGCGCGTGGCCGTGTAACTGACCACCCCCGGGTCCGACGCCGGCAGATACGGAAAGATGTCTTGTTCCGCCCCCCGATGCGCCGCGTTGTACCGCATCATCAGGACGTCCAGCACCCCCTGCCGCACCAGCTCCCCCGCATACCGCCGGACATGGGTGGACACGGCGAGGTGCCGGATCTTGCCCTCTTCCCGCAGACCCTGCAGCTTCTCCAGCATCCTCGGCCCCAGCTTCCCCTCCCCCAGCCAGAAGATATGGAATATGTCGATATAGTCGGTCCGTAATCTCCGCAGACAGTGTTCCACCGCATGCCGCAGCCACCAGCTTCCCAGGTTGCTCATGCCGGTTGCCACCAGGTAGTCCTCGCGGCGTCCCGGTAATACCTGGCGTAGCACCCGCGTCATCTGCTGATCCCAGTAGTACCAAAACAGATAATTCATCCCCGCGTCGATTCCCATCCGCAACGCCGCTTCTCCCGGCCAGTAGGACCCGCTCAATCCCAAGCGAAATACTCGCCGCCCGGTCCGCCCAAGCATGGCCGTTGAAAAATTCAGCGGCCCCATTTCAGAAGGCCACATAGCCTAACTCCTTCATCCGCTGCATCCGGCAACGGACCCCGCCGCGAATCGCAACACATCGGGTGTGGTGCCTCACCCCGCGTGAAATTTCGCAACATTCCCAACCACCACATTCCACGGCGCTTGGGGAGACCACCGCACAGCTTGCCGCCTCCGGACCCCCACCTGCCCTTTCTATTGGTGGATTTAAGGAGGTTCGCCATGGTCGTCCTACTGGTTCTTCTCACTTTCGCGGCCTTCATCGGGATCGATATCCTCTTGAACCGCGAGAAATATGCGTTTTCCGTCGCCGAAACCCCATCTCCGGAGCCCGTTACCGCCCCCATTGTGGCGGGCGTACAGTTGCCGGAGCATCTCCACTACCATCTGGGCCATACCTGGGCCCTGGCGGAGGGATCCCACCGTTTCCGGATCGGGATTGACGAGTTCGCCGCCCGCCTGCTGGGGACCGTCACCAGAGTGGACACTCCCATGCGGGGAAGATGGTTTGGACAGGGCGAACGGGGTTGGACCCTGCACGCCGCCGACCGTCAGGCCTCCCTCCCCGCTCCCGTGGAGGGAGAGGTGGTCGAAGTGAACCAAGAGGCTCTGGCTCATCCGGAAAAGGTCTCTTCCGACCCCTACGGGGAAGGATGGCTCCTGGTGGTCCGGACCGCCGACCCCGCCCTCAGCCTGCGCAATCTGCTCAGCGGCGCTGTAGCCCGCCGCTGGATGGAAGAAGCCGTCACCGAGCTGCGCCAAGTCTTCTCGCCGGCGGCCGTTCCCACCGCCGCCGACGGCGGCCTGCTGGCCTCCGGCATCGCCGCCCGCCTCGATCTCGAACAGTGGGAGCAGCTCAAGACCCGTTTCTTCCGGCTTTGAAAGGAGCCCAGTATGCGCGCCCTGTTGCTGGACTTCACCAAGTGCATCGGATGCGGCGCCTGCGTGGAGGCTTGCCGCACGGAAAACCGAATCACGGCGCCTCCGGAGTTCACCGTACTCCAGAAGGTCTCCGCCGGCGGCCAGGACGTCAACTACCGCCGCATGTGCATGCACTGCCTGGAGCCGACCTGCGAATCGGTCTGTCCTGTCGGCGCCCTGCGCAAGACGGCCCAGGGACCGGTGGTCTACGACGCCTCCCTGTGCCTCGGCTGCCGCTACTGCCTGCAGGCCTGCCCCTTCAACGTGCCCCGGTACGAGTGGTCGAGCCTCAACCCCCGCGTGCGCAAGTGTAACTTCTGCGCCGGCCGCCTCGGCCGCGGCCTCCCCAACGCCTGTGCCGAGGCCTGCCCCACCGGCGCCACCCTGGCCGGCGAGCGCGAGGAACTCCTCCAGATCGCCCGCGAGCGTCTCGCCGCCGAGCCCGGCAAGTACGTTCCCCGCATCTACGGGGAGCGGGAGGCCGGCGGCACCTCCGTCCTGGTCCTCTCGCCGATCCCCTTCGAGCAAACCGGCCTCCCCGTGAACCTCTCGGAGGATGCTCTTCCCATGCTCACCTTCCGGGTCCTGCGCCGCATCCCCCACATCGCCACCTTCGGCGGCGCGCTGCTGACCGGCCTGTGGTGGATCACCAACCGCCGCCACGAAGTGTCTAAGGAGGAAGCGAAATGACTACCGTCCGGCAATACTTCTGGCGCCTCGTCGCCCTCCTCATCTTCGCCGCCGGGCTGTGGGCCACGGTCATCCGGTTCACCCGCGGCCTCGGCGCCGCCACTAGCCTGAGCGACGCCAACCCCTGGGGCCTGTGGATCGGCTTCGACATCCTCTGCGGCGTCGGACTCGCCGCCGGCGGCTTCACCATCACCGCCGCCGTCTACATCCTGCACCTGGAGCGCTTCCGCCCCATCGCCCGTCCCGCCGTCCTGACGGCGTTTCTCGGCTATTTACTAGTAGTGTTCGCCCTCATGTACGACCTGGGCCGCCCCTACAACATCTGGCGCGCCATCGTCTTCTGGAATCCCCGTTCGGTCATGTTCGAGGTGGCCTGGTGCGTGATGCTCTACACCACGGTCCTGGCCCTGGAATTCAGCCCCATGCTCTGGGAGCGCCTGGGTTGGACGCGCCTGGCCGCCGTCCTGCGCCGCGTCTCCATCCCACTGGTCGGCCTGGGCGTCATCCTCTCGACACTCCACCAATCCTCCCTCGGAAGCCTGTACCTCATCGTCCCTACTAAGCTCTATCCGCTGTGGTACTCACCGCTGCTCCCCGTGTTCTTCTTCCTGTCTTCGATCGCCGCCGGCATGGCCATCGTGATCTTCGAGTCCGGCCTCAGCGCCCGCGCCTTCGGAAAAGCATTGGAATTCGACATCCTGCAGCGCCTCGCCCGCGGTATGTCGGTGGTGCTCGCCCTCTACTTGCTTCTGCGCGCCCAGGACCTCCTCTGGCGCGGCGCCTGGACCTCCCTCGTCGCCCCCCGCCCCGAAACCTGGCTCTTCTGGCTCGAGATCGCCCTGTTCGCCGTTCCCATGGCGCTCTGCTTCTCCCCGCGCACCCGCTCCAACCCCCGGGCCGTGTTCGGCTGCTCCATCCTCACCGTAGCCGGCTTTCTGGCCAACCGCCTCAACGTCTCGGTCACCGGCCTGGAAGCCTCTTCGGGAGTTCACTACTTCCCCTCCTGGATGGAGATCTCCGTCACCCTCGCCATTGTGGCCCTGGGCCTGGTCCTGTTCCGCCTCGCTGTCCGCCATCTCGCCGTCTGGAGCCCGCCCGCCCCATGCGCTCACTGAGCAACAAGCTGATCCTGTGGATGGGCGCGGCGCTAACCTTGGTCTTCCTGACCCTGGAGCTCGCCCACACCCGCCTCACCCGCCGCACCCTCGAACAGGACGCCGTCTCCCGCGCCGAGGGCATGGCCGACGTCATCCAGCGCTCCACCCGCTATTCCATGCTCCGCAACTCCCGCGACGACGTTTACCAGATCATCCGCTCCATCGGCGCCCAGCCCGTCGTCCGTCGTATTCGTATCTACAACAAGGCCGGCCAGATCAATTACTCCACCACCGATCCCGAGCTGAACACCCAGGTCGACCTCCGCGCCGAAGCCTGTTGGGGGTGCCACGCCACCTCGCAGCCGCTCGAAAGGCTCCCGCGCCCCGACCGCGCCCGCATCTACCGCCTCGCCGGCGAGCGGGTGGTCGGCGTCATCCGCCCCATCGAGAACGAGACCGCCTGCTCGCAGGCTTCCTGCCACGCCCATCCTCCTTCGCAGCGCGTCCTCGGCGTCCTCGACGTGGTGGTGTCGCTCGAACCGGCCGAGCAGGCCATCCGCGACCACGAGCGCCGTATCGCCGTCCTCACCCTCCTGGGCGGAACCTCGCTGCTCGTTCTGCTCAGCGCCCTGGTAGTACACCTGGTCCGCCGCCCCGTCCAGCGCCTCATCCACGGCGCCAACCAGCTTGCCCAGGGGAACCTCCACCACCGCCTGGACCTCGCCCGCACCGACGAGATCGGACGCCTCGGCGCCGCCTTCGATCACATGGCTTCCCAACTCGAACACTCCCGCGATGAGATCGAGCTCCGCGTTCAGGAAAAAACCGCCGAGCTCCAGAGCACCCAGGAACGCCTGATCCACTCGGAAAAGCTCGCCTCTCTCGGACAGATGGCCGCCGCCGTCGCGCACGAGATCAACAACCCGCTGGCCGGCATCCTCACCTACGCCAAGCTGGCCGATCGTCAAGTGCCCGCCAACGGCGAACTTCATTCCTGGCTCGACATCATCCAGCGCGAGAGCAAGCGTTGCGGCCAGATCGCCGGCAACCTGCTCACCTTCTCGCGCAACCGTCCTGTGGAGATGGCGCCGGCCCGCGCCGAGGCCATCTTCTAGCGCGCCCTGGCCGTAGTCCGGCACCAGCTCGACCTCCACCAAATCCAACTCGAAACCGACCTCGCCCCCCACCTCCCCGACCTCTACTGCGACGCCTCCCAGATCGAGCAGGTCCTGGTGGTCCTGGTGATGAACGCCGTCGAGGCTATGCCCCAGGGCGGTCCACTGCGCCTCACCGCCTCGCAACCCGACCCCGGCCACCTCGACCTGGCTGTCTCCAACAACGGCCCCCCCATCCCCCCGGACATCCTGCCCCACATCTTCGAGCCTTTCTTCACCACTAAGACCCAGTCCAGCGGAGCCGGTCTCGGCCTCGCCGTCGCCTACGGCATCGTCCGCCGCCACGGGGGCGAGATTCTGGTCGAGACCGGCCCCGAAACCACCTTCCGCATCCGCCTCCCCCTCTCCCGGAGCACCCCATGAACCCCGACAAGCCCTCCCTCCTCGTAGTCGATGACGAACAGGTTGTCCGCGAATCCCTCACCCGCTGGTTTACCGAAGAGGGCTACCACGTCCACTGCGCCCCCAGCGCCGCGGACGCGTTGCGCTGCCTCGCCGAGCGGCATTTCGATCTGCTCCTGGTCGACATCCGGATGCCCGGCATGGACGGCATCGAGCTGCAGCGCCGCCTCCACGAGCAGGACTCCGACACCGCCGTCATCGTCATGACCGGTTACGCCTCGGTCGATACCGCCGTCACCGCCATGAAGCAGGGCGCTTTCGACTACGTGACCAAGCCCTTCGACCCCGACGAATTCTCCACCGTAGTCAAGAAGGCCCTCGAACACCAGCATCTCCAGCGGGAAAACCGCGCCCTCCGCGAGGCCCTCGAAACCACCACCGAGGACATCGAGCTGATCGGACGCAGCGCCCCCATCGAGCACGTTCGCGAGCTGATCCGCACCGTCGCCCCCACCGACGCCACAGTTCTGATCGAAGGCGAAAGCGGCACTGGCAAGGAGCTGGTGGCTCGCGCCCTCCACCGCTGCTCCGGCCGCCGGCTGCTCCCCATGGTCGTGGTCCACTGCGGCGCCATCACCGAGACCCTCATCGAGAGCGAGCTGTTCGGTCACGAAAAAGGCGCCTTCACGGGCGCGCAGTACCGCAAGAAGGGCAAGTTCGAGGCGGCCGCCGGGGGCACCGTATTCCTCGACGAGGTGGCCGATGTCAGCCTGAAGACCCAAACCGATCTGCTCCGCGTCCTCCAGGAACGCGAGGTAGTCCGTGTCGGCAGCACGACCGCCCTCCCGGTCGACTTCCGCTGCGTGGCCGCCACCAACAAGAATCTGGAGGCCCTGGTAAAAGAGGGAACCTTCCGCAGCGACCTGTTCTACCGCCTGAATGTTTTCCGCATCACCATCCCCCCGCTGCGCGAGCGCCCCGAAGACATCCCCCTGCTCGCCTCCTGGTTCGTCCAGCGCTTCAGCGAACAGATGAACCGCCGCTTCGGCGGCCTCGACGCCGACGCCCTCCAGCTCCTCTGCCGCCACCACTGGCCCGGCAACGTCCGCGAGCTGGAAAATGCGGTCGAGCGCGCCATGGTGGTCGGCCGCGAGCCCTACCTCCACGCCCCCGACTTCGCCGTCGGCGAGGCCCCCCCCGCCTCCCCCGCCGAACTCTCGCTGGAGGCCATGGAGCGCCACCACATCCAGCACGTCCTCCACCAGTTCAACGGCAATCAGACCCAATCCGCAAAGGCCCTAGGCATAGACCGCGTGACCCTCTACCACAAGATCAAGCGCTACAGCCTGACCGTCCGTAGCGCGGGCGCCGATCCCCGTGCCTGACCTCCTCCTTACCCAACTAGGTCCCCTGCCTCCCGGCCTCCTGGACCACCTGGCCCCCCAGGCCTTCCGAGCCTTCCACCTCCAACCCTCCCTCCACCACTCCCCACTAGATCCCGCCCCCGCCTACGACCCCTCCCGTAACCAATACCTGGCCGCCACCCTCCTGGACGCCCTCGACCGCCTCCCCGCCCACCGTGTCCTGGGCGTGACCGCCGTGGACCTGTTCAACCCCATCCTGACGTTTGTCTTCGGAGAAGCCCACCTCCCCGGCCGCGCTGCGGTCTTCTCCATACACCGTCTCCATGAGGAGTTCTACGGCCTCCCCCCCAGCCCGGACCTGCTCCTCGCCCGCGCCGCGAAAGAAATGCTCCACGAGCTCGGCCACACCTTCGGCCTCACCCATTGTCCCGATTTCAGTTGTGTGATGAGCTCCGTCCACTCGGTGGAGGGCGTCGATCGCAAAAGCAATGGCCTGTGCCGCCGCTGCTCAGGCCTCTTGCAGGGCGAGCTGTGACTGCCGGCGCCGCAGGGCGCCGCTCACGACGCGCTCCACTTCTTCCTCGTCCAGCGGCTTGGCCAGGACGTCGTATCCGCCCAGGTTCAGCACCTCCGCCCAGAGATGGTTGTCGGCGTCCCGCGAGGTCACCACCAGCATCGGAGGCAAGCCCGCGCCGATCAGCTTCTCCCACATGGTCTTCCAGCAACCATCTTCCAAGCGCCGCTCGGCGATGACCACGGCCACCTCGTATCGTCCTATCAACTCCAAGGCTTCCTGCAGGGTCGTGGCCGACAGCATGGTCCAACTGGACTTGCCGAATACCCGCCCGACGAACGCATGATCTTCCTGGTGCGGGCTTACCAGCAGCAGTATGGTTTCGGACATCAGTGGCTCTATCGGCCACTCCGAATCATTCTTTAGGGGTATTCTTAGACCGAGGGATCGCCCGCGGGCGGCCAGCGCCTCTCGACCCATCCCAGTAGGGCTCTCCTTGGGGCTGGTACTTACCGAGCCGGTCCCAACGCTCGCGGGTGGTCCCATTCAGATCGTACACCACGCGGCCGGAGGCCACGGTGAGCTCGCCGGTCAGGCGCTGGGCGCCGTCCATCCGGGCGCCCCAGGAGTCGACGAAGGCGAATTGGCCTTTCTCCACCCGCAGGACGGCGATATCCGCGAGAGCGCCGGCCGAGAGGTGGCCGAGCTGTTCGCGGTGAATGATACGCGCCGGGTTCCAGGTGGAGCGATAAATGACGTCATCGAGCGGCATGCCCATGTTCAGGAACTTGGACATGACGTTGAGCTGGTCTTTCATGCCGGCGTTAATGCTGCCGGAGTGGACGTCGGTGGAGATGGAGTCGGGCGGGAATCCCTGTTGGACCGCCGGAACCGCCTGGCGGAATTCGAAGGCAGCGCCGCCGTGGCCCACGTCGAACAGCACGCCGCGCTTCCGCGCCTCGAACAAGTAAGGCAGCAGACGGCCTTTCTCGTCGAGCATGGGGACGGGGACGTAAAAGGCATGCGTGTAGATGTCGCCGGGGCGGAGCTTCTTCAACACCAGCTCCTGAAACGGGCGCTCCGGGCGGAACTCGCCGAAATCGATCATCACCGGAATGCCGGCGAGGGTGCCGGCTTCGACGCCGCGCTCTACGGGGGTCCAGTCGGGTCCGCGATAATGGGCGACTTTGATGCCGACGATGGTGTCGCGGTTGGCGATCGCGAGGGCGGCCGCGGCCTTGGCGTCCATGCTGTTGACGTCTTGTTCGTGGTCGTCGCCGGGCATGCCGGCGCCGCCGATGTTCAGAAAGACCAGCACCCGGGTACGGGCGCGATCGATCACGGTCTTTTTGAACTGCGCGAAGTTGTGGCGGCCCGAGGAGCCGGCGTCGACCACCGTGGTGACTCCCACGCGCAGGGCGAAGTCATCGGGGAAGATGCTGGTGTGGCCGCCCGCGAGTCCGACTCCGTCCGAGCCGGCGAAGACGTGGGCATGCAGGTCGATCAGGCCGGGGGTGACGTAAAGCCCGGCGACAGATACGACCTGGCGTGCCTGTTTGGCCGGGATATCCTGGGCCACGGCCGCGATCAAGCCGTCGCGGATGGCCACGTCGCGCACGGCGCTGATCTTGTTCTTGGGGTCGATGACGTGGCCGCCCTTCAAGAGAAGGTCGTAGGTGGCTTGGGCGAATAGGGTGTTGGCGCACAACAGAAGAATGGGGAAACGCATAGTAAGATCATATAATGGATGCCATGAAGACCACACGCCGCCATCTTCTCCAAAGCGCCGCTCTGGCACCCGCCGCCGTTGCGGCTGCCGCGGCCCCTGCCACCACAAACCTCACCGCTTCCTCGCCGTCCTCCCTGTATGCCGCCCTGGGTATCAAGCCGGTAGTCAATGGCGTCGGAGTGGTCACCGTCCTGGGCGGTTCGATCATGCCGCCGGAAGTAATCCGCGCCATGGAGGAAGCCTCGCGCTACTTCATCCCGCTGCCGGACCTGCAGAAGAAAGTGGGCGCGCGCCTCGCGGAGTTGCTCCAGGCGCCCGCCGCGATGGTCACCTGCGGCGCGGCCTCGGCCATCGCCGTAGGTACGGCCGCCTGCCTGTCGCAGGGCGATCCCGCCAAGCTCCGCCAGTTGCCGAATCGCGAGGGGATCCGTTTCGAGGTGATCCAGCAGAAATCGCATCGCTCCGGCTACGAGCACCAAATGGAGTTGTGCGGCGCCAAAATCGTCTCCGTGGAAACCCGTCAGGAGCTGGAAGCCGCCATCAACGACCGCACCGGAATGATGTTCTTCCTCAACAAAGGGGAGCCCGACGGCGCCATCAAGTCCGGCGAGTTCGTGAAGATCGGCAAAGCGCGCGGCGTGCCCACGATGAACGACGCCGCCTCCGACGCGACGCCCAAAGAGAACCTGTGGAAGTACACGAAGCTGGGGTTTGACCTGGTGATCTTCTCCGGCGGCAAAGCCCTGCGCGGCCCGCAATCCAGCGGACTCCTGCTGGGACGCAAGGATCTCATCGAGGCCGCCCTGCCCGCCATGTCGCCCTTCGGCGGGATCGGCCGCGGCATGAAGGTCGGCAAGGAAGAGATGTGCGGTTTGCTGGCCGCGGTGGAACGATATTTGAAGGTGGATCATGAGGCGGAACTCCGGGAGCTGGAAGCGCGCGTGTCCTCGATTCGCGCGGCCCTCAAAGGCATTTCCGGCGTGCAGACGGATCGGCACGTGCCCGCCATCGCCAACGAGGTCCCTCACGTTACCGTCCAGTGGGACGAATCCGCCCGCAGACTATCCTCCCAACAGGTGAGCGAGAAGCTGCTGGCGGGAGATCCCCCGATCCACGTGCAGCGGCCGGGCCCAGGACAACTGCTGATCTCCGTGTGGATGATGCGCGGCGACGAACACAAGATCGTAGGCCGGCGCTTGCGAGAGATACTTTCGGCTTAGCTGCACGGAGCCGCGACCGTAACAACCATGCCCGCCGACTGGAACCGCCGGCTGGACCGCTGGCGCGCCGCAGGCCTCCTGGACGATCAGGCGGTCCAGCGGATCCTCGAGTTCGAAGGTCGCTCCGGGCGAACCCGGGCCTTTCGCTGGCCCGTCGCCCTCGCTCTTGCCTTTGGCGCCCTGCTCATCGGCGCCGGTGTACTCCTGTTCGTCTCGGCTCACTGGGAGGCCCTTTCCCCCTGGCAGCGCGTGTCCCTGGTGGTGGCCCTGGTGGCCGTATTCCACCTGTCTGCCGCGTTGGCAGCCTCCCGCTTCGAGCCGCTTTCGGTCGCTCTGCATACCACCGGTACCCTGGCCCTGGGGGCCGGCATTGCCCTTACCGGCCAGATCTTTAACCTTGCTGAGCACTGGCCCTCCGCCGTGCTGCTCTGGGCCGCGGGCGCCGCCTTCGCCTGGAGGCTGCTGGGCGACTGGCCTCAGTTCGCCCTGACCGCCCTGCTGGTCCCCTGGTGGATCGCCGGCGACTGGGTGGTCCGATATGGCCGCCAGACGCCCCAGTTGATCAGCGCCTTCCTGCTGGCCACCGCGTTCACTTACCTCGGCGCCCTCTCCGGGGATCGCGCCTCTCCCGAGCGGCGCGTCCTGGTCGTCCTCGGCTCCCTGGACCTGCTTCCGCTCGCCATTCTGGCCTGCGACACCCCCCACTTCAGTCCGCCCTCTTCCCCGCCCGGCCCCACCTGGATCGCCTGGACCCTGGCCTTCTTGCTCCCCCTGGCTCTCGCGGTTCGCCTCCGTGGTTCTACGGCGTGGATCAACGTGATCACCACCGCCTGGACCGCGGTCCTGTCCCTCCTGGCCCGCTATGGGGAAGACGTGGCCGTCTACCTCTGGTGTGCCCTGGGCGCCGTGGGGCTGGTCGCCTGGGGCCTGCGCGAAGGCCGCACCGAGCGCGTGAACCTGGGTGTCGCCGGCTTCGCCCTCACCGTCCTGTTCTTCTACTTCTCCACCCTCCTGGACAAACTCGGCCGCTCCGCCAGCCTGATCGGCCTCGGCGTTCTGTTCCTGGCCGGCGGCTGGGCCCTCGAAAAGACCCGCCGCAAACTCCTGACCCAGCTCCGCGCGGGCGCCCCATGAGCCGCTTCGCCAAAGGTCTGCTCCTCGCCGGTTTCCATGTCGCTCTAGTTCTGAGCGTGGTCGCCAAGTACCGCAGCGATCGCGCGTCGCTTCCCCGGGTGTGGGCCCGCGCGGTCCCCTACGATCCCAACCTCCCTATCCGCGGCCGCTACGTGCGTCTTCAGGTCGAAGCGGACGGCCCCACTGGAGCCGGCTGGGCTACCCTCTCGGTTGTCAACGACCGCTTGGTGGCCACCCCATCCGGCCCCGACGCCGGACTTCTCATCCGCACCCTCCCCGGAAACCGTGTCGCTCTCCAGGACGCCGTGGCGTACTTCATCCCGGAGCACCTGCCGGATCCGTCCCGCCGCCCGCCTGGCGAGGAGTTGTGGGTGGAGCTCAGTATCCCTAAGAGGGGTGCCCCGCGGCCGATTCGTTTGGGCGTCAGGAAGGACGGCCACCTCACACCGCTGGATGCGGCCCACCAAAGGTGATGCAGAACGCGCCGCCCCGCAAAGGCGGACTTCAGCACTATCAGCCGGAAACCACCCCCCCTATAAATGTGGGGCGGGAACTCCCTTACCCGAATCTCCCCCGACCCCCGCGACCGCCCGAACCAACTCACCGCCCCAACCACGACTGCCGCCCACGCCACCACGCGCCGCCGCCGGCATCATCCTGCCTTATTCTATCTTCTGCTCCCGCAACGGATACGCATTCGCCAGGTACTGCTGCACCATCCGCTGCGTATTGAAGAACCCCCCGTTCAGCGCGATGGTCGACCGCATCGCTTCGGCGTAGCCCAGCGGCCGGCCATAGTACAGAGGCAGGATCACCCGCTCCAGCTTGTCGTAGAGCGAGGCGATCTCGGCGGCCTGGTCCTCCGCCGGCTCCCCGCGGTTCCCGATGGACCAGCCGGTCACGCCTTCCACGTGCCCTTCCACCCACCACCCATCCAGCACGCTGAAGCTGGGCACCCCGTTCAGCGCCGCCTTCATCCCGCTGGTCCCCGACGCCTCCTGGGGCCGCTTCGGCGTATTCATCCACACGTCCGCGCCGCTGGTGAGCAACTGCCCCCAGCGCATGTCGTAATTCTCGACGTAGACCACCGTGGCCACGCCCTTCAAGGCCTCCGCCGCCTCGAACACCCGCCGGATCAGCCCCTTCCCTCCCTCGTCCTGGGGATGCGCCTTGCCTCCGTAAATGATCTGGAACGGCCCCACCTCGCGGGCGATTCTTCGCAGCCGCTCCAGGTCCGAGAACACCAGGTCCGCCCGCTTGTACGTCGCCGACCGCCGCGCGAATCCGATGGTGAACACGTTCTCGTCGAGCGCCACCCCGGACATCCGCTGCACCCGCTGCACCAGCTCCCGCTTGGCCACCACGTGGGCCGCCCGGATGTCCTCCAGCGGTATGCCGACCGCATAGCGCAAATACAAATTATCCTGCCGCCACCCCGATATATAGCGATCATACAGTTCCCGGAAGGGCGGCGACGTCCA
>JBGOUV010000261.1:0-10016 GCA_041477815.1 Terriglobia bacterium
GCATGGGCCGTACCTCGGTCCCGATGGACTGATGTACCTTACCTACAATCTAGGACACTACACGATTGATACCCGGGAAGGCCGGCGCCTGGAGGGACCGGGCGGCCGCGTCTGGCGGATGCGTCCCGATGGGAGCGGCCTGGAATGGATCGTCGGCGGCGGGTACGACAACGGCATCGAGATGGTCTTCAACGCCGCCGGCGAAATGTTCGGCACCATGACCTACTACCGCAATCCCAAGCTCGGGGAGCGCGACGCTCTGCTGCACTATGTCGAGGGTGGCGTCTACCCCAAGGTCGCGCCCGTCGTGAACAAGTACAAGCGCACCGGCGACCTGATGCCCGCCATGACCAAGTTCGCCCGCATCGCTCCCGCCGGACTGCTGCTCTACCGGGGAGCCGCTTTCGGACCTGCCTATCAGGAGAACCTTTTCAGCGCCCAGTTCAATCCCCATCGCATCCAGCGGCACATCACCGAACGCGACGGCGCCACCTTCCGCACCAAGGACGAAGACTTCCTGACCTCCACCGACCCGGACTTCCATCCCACCGACGTCGCCGAAGACGCCGATGGCAGCCTGCTGGTGGTGGAGACGGGCGCCTGGTATCTGCATAGCTGCCCGGTGTCGCGCATCTCCAAGCCGGAGTTCAAGGGAGCGATCTACCGGGTCCGCCGCAAAGGCGCGCCGCGCGTCGAGGACCCCTGGGGGCTGAACCTGAAACTGGAAACCCGGCCGCCGGCGGAGCTGGCTCGTTCGCTCGACGACCCCCGTCCGGCGGTCCGCGACAAGGTCGTCGAGCTGCTGGTCCAGGCCGGCGAGCCGGCGGCGGAGCCGTTGATCCAGGTGCGTCGGACGCACGCTTCGCCGGAGGTTCGCGCGTCGGCCGTGTTCGCCCTCGGCAGAATCGGCAACACCGGCGCTGTCCGCGAGGCGTTGAGCGATGCGCACTTCCTGGTCCGGATCGCGGCGGCCCGCATGGCCGGGCTCGCCAAAGATAAGGAGGCGGTCCTCCAGCTAGTTGAGATCGTGAAGAAGGATGAACCACCCGCGCGCCGTCAGGCAGCCACTGCGCTCGGTCAGATCGGCGATCCCCAGGTCGTCCCCGCCCTGCTCGCCGCCTCGGCGACCCCCGTCGATCGCTTCCTGGAGCACGCGATCATCTACTCCCTGATCACGCTCCAGACCCCCGGGCCGGTGCTGGAGGCGCTGAAGAACCCCAGTCCCAAGGTGCGGAAGGCGGCGCTCATCGCCCTCGATCAGATGGACGGCTCGCCGCTCCGGCGGGACCATCTCGCCGCCGGCCTGAACGACAAGGACCCGCAGCTTCGGCGCGCGTCGCTGTGGGTGGTGTCGCGCCATCCGGATTGGTCGGGCGAGTTGATCAAGCTGCTGCGGCCTCGGTCGCCGGACGAGGCCGAGGCCGTCCACGAGGCCCTGTTGTCGGTATGCGAGAACGGAGAAGCTCAGAAGGCGATCGGCGAGCTGCTTCTTTTCGACACCATGGAGCAGTGCGCGGTCAAGGAATTTCCCGCGCTGTGGACCGAGAGGCTGCGACAACAGCTCCGCGCCAAAGACGCCGCCGTGCGCGCGCGCGTGGTGGCGCTGGTCCGCACCCGCCAGATTCCGGCGCTCGATGACGAGCTGGGGCAGATTGCCGCGAGCGAGCGGGAGTCCGGCGATCTGCGCACCGCGGCCCTCGGAGTTCTGGTGGCCCGGCGCCCGGCCCTGGCTGAACCGGGTTTCCGCTTCCTGTTGAGCTCACTCAAGCCCGAGACCGACGCCGACCTGCGGCAAACGGCGGCGCAGATTCTGGGCCGCGCCAAGCTCAGCGAGGCGCAGCTATTGGTGTTGGCGCGCGATCATCTCTCCCAAGCCGATCCCCTCATTCTGCCGAATCTGCTGGATGCTTTTCGGGCCGCGCGCCAGGAAGAAGTCGGCAAGGCCCTGGTGTCGGGTCTGCTAAATTCACCGCATCCGGCCGACGGCATCGCCGCCGACCGAATCCCCGAGCTGCTGAAGAGCTTCCCGGCATCGGTGGGCGCGGCCGCCCAACCCCTGCTGGCCCGCATCGCCAAGGAGAAGGAATCCCGCGATCAGCGCCTGCACGCGCTCGAGCCGCTGCTGGCCGGCGGCGACCAGGACCGCGGCCGCGAGGTCTTCTTCGGCAAGAAGGCCGGGTGCGCGAGCTGCCATACGATCATGAGCGACGGCGGCGACGTGGGGCCCGATCTGACCGGGGTCGGCGCCATCCGCTCGGGCCTCGACCTGTTGGAGGCCGTCGTCTATCCCAGTGCCAGCTTCGTCCCCGGCCACGAGGTGTATCGCGTCGAGACCGCCCGCGAGGTCTATACCGGCGTCCAGGGTGACAGCACGCCGGATGCGGTACTGATCATCAGTGGTCCCCGGGACCGCGTGCGCATCCCGCGCAAGGAAATCGTCTCCATGCGGCCCTCGTCAGTATCCCTGATGCCCGATGGCTTCGCCGAAAACCTCTCCCGCCGCGAGCTGTCCGACCTGCTGGCCTTTCTGCAATCCCAGAAATCCCGCACCGTCGCCGCCGCCCGCCACGAATAGGGAGCACGCGCCATGATCCTTCGAGTCCTTCTCCTTCTGACCGCCGTCGTCGCCTGGGCGGCCGATCCGCCCGTCCGGCTCTTCAACGGCAAGAATCTCGACGGCTTCGACACCTTTGTCCAGACCAAGGGTCTCAACAACGATCCCGATAACGTCTTCCAGGTTCATGACGGCATGGTTCACATCTCGGGATCCGAGTACGGCTACATCGTCACCAAACAGGAGTATGAGAACTACTACCTCAGAGCCGAATTCAAGTGGGGTGAGAAGACCTGGCCCCCGCGAGAGGGCAAGGCGCGCGACAGCGGCATCCTCTACCACGTCACTGGCCCCGACAAGATTTGGCCGACCTCAATCGAGTACCAGATGATCGAGGGCGGCACCGGCGACATCATCCTGGTGGGCGATGCCGGCCTCACCAGAGACGGCGAAGCCAAGGTCCGAGGCCGCTTCAACCGCCGCGGCAAGGAGGCGTCGGAGTCCGCCCTGCCTCACCCGGCGGGCTACCGCTCCCCCCAGGGTGAAGTGGAGAACCCGCCCGGGCAATGGAACGTGCTCGAGCTCTTCGCCGACGGCGACACGGTCAAGTATGTAGTCAACGGCAAGGTAGCCAATGAAGGCTCCGGTGCCAGGCCGGCCCGGGGCAAGATTCTGTTCCAGTCCGAAGGCGCGGAGGTGTTCTTCCGCAACATGGAGCTTCGCCCCCTCCAGAAGTAGGGGAGTAGGGGAACTCAGAGTATGCAGAGGCCGCAGAGGAAACCCTTTTGTTTCCTCCGCGCACTCTGGGGCTTCTGAGGTGAATCGTCCTTAGAAAATGTACTTCAGCGCGAGCTGGATGGTGCGGTTGCCGCTCTTGCCGGTCACCTTCCCAAACGTGCCGCTGGTTGGGTCCGAGCTGGCGCCGCCCCAGTTGGGGTGGTTGGGCAGGTTGAACAGCTCGGTCCGGAACTGCAACCGCTGCTTCTCCGTGATGGGGAAGTTCTTGCGGATACCCAGATCCCACTCCCAGAAGCCGGGATTGCGCAGGATGTTGCGCGGCTGGACCCCGAAGGTCGTGGCCGCTGGCTGCGTGAACGCCGCCTTGTTGAACCAGACCGAGGAGTCGGTGAAGGGGCTCGGCTCCAGCGAGGGGTCGCCCGAGAGGTTCCAGAACTGGTTGCCGCTGCCCGCCCCCACTCCGGCGTAGTCCACGTTCTTGCGGATGGAGAACGGGGCGCCCGACTGGAACTGGTTGATCCCCGAAAGCTCCCAGTTGCCGAGCAGCCTCTTGGCCAGGTTGCTGGTGCCCCGGAACGGCAGCTCGTAAATATAGCTGACGATCAGCACGTGGGGGCGGTCCAGGTCGGAGATCCCGTAGTAACCCTTATCGCTGTAAGCGTTGGGCAGGATGTCGGTGAGCGAGGAAGCATCGTCCCGCAGCTTCGCATACGTGTAGGCCGCGTCGACCTGCAGCCCGCTGGCGAAGCGTCGCCGGACGCTGACCTGCAGGCCGTTGTACATGGAGTGGCCGGAGTTCTCGGCCAGACCCAGAATTCCCAGGCCCGCGTAGGGGCGCAGGAAATTGGCGTTGACGCCCGCATTGGCCTGCACCGTGCCGGGGAGCAGCTGGTTGATGTTGCGCTTGCGCTGGTTGTGAATGCCGCGCCGGCCGACATAGCCGACCTCCACGGTGGTGTGCCCGGGCAGCTCGCGCTGCACCGTGGCGTTCCAGTTCCAGGCCGTCGGAATCTTGAAGACCGGGTCCTGGATGGTCATGGTGAACGGGAACTGGCGCGGGACCGCTCCGGCGGGAGCGTCGGCGTTGCCGTTAATCACGATCTGCTGCGGCTGGAACGGGGCGTTGCCGCCCAGAGCAGTGTCGCGGTTGATCGCCGTGCGGTTGGCGAACATGCCCAGGCCGGCGCGCAACGATGTCTTCGCGTTGAACCCGTAGGCCAGGCCGAGGCGCGGCTGGAACACCCGGTAATGGGTCTGGGCAAGACCTTCCGGCAGGCCGTGGAAGAGTCGATCGAACTGGCCGGTGTGGAGCGCCGGGAAGCGGTTGCCCTCGGCTTTGGGCAAGGCTGTGCCGGGCAGCACGATGCCGTTATAGGGATCGCCGCCCACCAGGAAGCCGCCCGCGCGGTCGACCACCGCCGCTTTGGCGGGATCGTAGAAGGCGGGCAGAAACTCGGCCAGGCTGTTCCAGCGGCTGTGCCACGGCGGCCAGATGGAATGCCGCACGCCGTACTCCAGCGTCAGCTTCTTGGTGGCCTTCCAGCTATCCTGGACGAACCAGTCGAAGCCCGTGGCCACCCACGGCGTGATGGGCTTGCCGCCCAGCTCGGAGTAGTCGTTGAAAGTGCCGAGCAAGGTATTGGCTAGGGCCAGGCCGGTGGTGCGCGGATCGCCGGTGTCGAGGAAGCGGAACGAGCCGTTCTCGTTAATAGTAGCCGGCGCGCTGGCGGTGGTGAACTGGATGTGATCGTTCTGGCCGGAGCGCTCGATAAACACGCCGAACTTGAGGGTGTGGTTGTTGATGATCTTGGTGGTGTTGTTGGCCCAGGCGTAAACGAACCAGGACCAGGTGCCCGGATACGGGCCGTTGTCGACCGCGCTCAGGCCGTCCACGGCGATCGACGGCAACTTTTCGCCATCCCACTTGGTACCGGGGAAGATGAACGGGTAGTTGATCCCGGCGGCGCTGCGGCTGCACCGCGCGCCGCAGGAGGGGTCGGAGTAAATGGAGCCCAACCCGTCGGAGTTGGCCGAGACGGTGAACTCGTTGATGAAGGTGGGCGAGATCGTGCTGACCAGACTGACCGCGGCGGTGTGGTTGGGCCGCGACCAGAGGGCCGCGAAGAGAGTGCCCTCAAACGGGCTATTGAACCTCCAGGGGATGTGCGTGCCGCGGAACGAAAGCCGGTGCTTGTCGCTCAGCAGGTAGTCCACCTTGACGGTGTCCTTTTGCAGGTTCGAATAGCGCGGGTAGGCGCCGATCCAGTTGGAGGTTCCTTGCTGGAAGCCGGCGATGGGCAGCGGCAAGACGCTGAGCATGGCCTGGCCGTTGTGGCTGATGCGGCTGGCCGGAATGATGTTGTTCGCGAAGGGCTGCCTGGTGTCGGGGTCGGTGGCGGCGCGCACGCGGCCGAAGAACGGGTTCGAAGCGCTCAGCAGCCCGCTCAGGTCGCCGTTGCGCATGGCCGGGGTGGGGACGGTCCGGGTGGCGGTGCTGTCCTCGCGGCGCCGGGTAAATTCCTCGGCCCAGAAGAAGAACAGCTTGCTGCGGTCGGAATTGAACTTGTGGGGAAGGAAGACCGGCCCGCCGATGTCCCAGCCGAACTGGTTGAACCGGAATGGCTGCGGGCGCCCGGAGAGGCTGGGGTCCGGGCTCAGGTTGCGGGTCCAGGAGTTGGCATCGAGCCGGGAGTTGCGGAAGTTCTCGACCAGGTCGCCGTGGAAGTTCTGGGTGCCGCTCTTGGTCACGAAGCGGATCTGGCCGCCGGAAGAGCGCCCATATTCGGCGTTGTAATTGGCGGTAAGAATCTGCACTTCCTGGATACTATCGATATCCTGAGCGCCGAGCATGGAACCCGACGAACGGGTGCGCGTGGCCACGGCGCCGTCCACCATGACGACGTATTCGTCGGCTCGAGCGCCGTTGATGCTGAAGCTGCCGTTGCTGACGCTGTCGGGATCGAAGGTGCCGATAGAGCCGCCCGAGACGCCTGGCTTGAGCAGCACCAGGTAGATCGGGTTGCGGCCGTTCATGGTCAGGTTCTCGATCTGGCGCATCTCGACGGTCCGGCCCACCGTGGCGGTTTCCGACTGCACGATGGTGGCCGCCGCGGAGACCTCGATGGACTCGGTCACCGCGCCCACGGCCAGCTCCGCATCCACGCTGAGCTTGGCGGCCGAGCTGAGCTTGATGTCGGTCTGCACCGACTTCTTGAAGCCGGCCGCTTCCACCTCGATGGTGTAGGAGCCGACAAAGAGGTTCGGAAACACGTAATAGCCGCTGGCGTTGGTGGTGGTGCGCTGCTTGGCGCCGTTGCCATCGTTGGTTACTGTGACGCCGGCGCCCGCAATCACCGATTGCGAAGGATCGCGCACGAATCCGGAGATCTGGCCGGAGTCAAACTGCGCCCAGGCCGTCACTGTCAGACATACCGCTGAGATCGCGACAACAGAGAGCTTACGCATAGTCACCCCCGAAACAATGCCGATATTCCACCCTCGCGTTGATTATACGCGTTTGGGGCGGCCGGAAACTGTAAATTTTGCCGCTCAGAAATAGAACTTCAGGGCCAGTTGGACGATTCGCGGCGGCACCCGGGTGCTGGTGATGGTGCCGAAGTTGCCCGACGTGGCCAGGGTCACCGGGTTCGAGAAGTTGACGTTGTTGAACAGGTTGAAGAACTCGCCGCGCAGTTCCAGACGCTTGTCTTCGCGGAGGGGGAAGTTCTTGAACAGCCCCATGTCGAACTGGAAGAACCCCGGACCGGTGAAGATATTGCGGCCGGCGCCGACCTCGCCCACCGCCGGCGTGCGGAAGAGGCCGCGTTCCTCGGGGGAGAAAAACTGCACGTCGCGGCCGGTGCGTTGCAACTGGCCGATGTGGCGCGACGTGCCCGCGAAGTCCGAGCGCGTGGAAACCGCGCTGGCGCTCTCGCTGGCGACGCGCGTGCCGCTGTCATAGAACGTGAAAGTCTGGTAGCCGGAGTAGACCGAAAACGGAAAGCCGCTCGAGACGTCGAAAATGCCGTTGATTTGCCATCCCCCCAGGACCTGCTTCAGCGGGCCGGAGCGCTTGCCTATCGGCAGGTCGTAAATGAAGTTGGCGCGGAAGACGTGGTTGACGTCGAAGTCGGAGCGGGCGCGGTCGAGGTTGCGGTTCTTCGGGTCGCTGGCCACCAGGATCTCAGTGCCTGCGCCTCGGGTATCGGCCGATAAGTCGTCGATCGACTTAGAGAAGGTGTAGTTGGCCTGCACGGTCAGGCCCTGGGAGAAACGCCGCTGCATCTGGAGTTGGAGCGCGTTGTACCAGGAATTGGAGCAGGAGCAGCCCAGGCCGGCGATGGTGAACTGCGGGTTGGGCCGGAAGAAGTTTTCCGGCAGGCCGGCGCGGGCCAGGCCGATCCCCTGCAGGCCGGGACGGTCCAGCACGTCGGCCACCGCGCCGGCGTTGCTGTTGCGCAGGTCGGCGTACACCGAAGCGGGGATGGTGCCCCCGTAGAGCCGTCCGAGATTTCCGGTGGATTCGCCGATGTTGGGGTTGCCGCTGGCGGCCAGGTTCCGCTGCGCGGCCGCGAAGTCGCGGATGAAGCCGTTGGCCTGCAGGTCCATCTGGTTGACGTTGTTCATGCGGAACAGCTTGACGCCGCGTGAGCCGACATAAGCGACGTCGACGACGGTGTTGGAGAAGACCTCGCGCTGGACGCTGAGCGCCCACTGCTGCACGTAGGGCGTGGCCATGCGGCCCTGATCGAACAGCAGCGGTTGCTCGCCGCGGTTGTTGGGCGGCGTACGGACGATGCCCGCCGGAGCGGTGAGCTGCGGAACGCCGTTGGCGACCGTCACGGCGACGCCCCGCTGGGGGTCCGGCAGCACGCCTCCTCGCAACAGCTCGTTCAACCGGACGATGTTGTCCGCCGCCGGCAGCGACGAGCTGACCGGGCGCTGCAGGAACTGGTTGATGGAGGTGGCCGGCTGCCGCTGCTCCACCACGTTGAGCGCCCAACTGATGAGCCGCTGGTAGGCCAGGCGGTAGCTGCCGCGAAGGGACGTCCGGCCCGTGCCCGACGGGTCGTAGGCGAACCCGAGGGCCGGAGCGAAGTTATTGTTGTCGCGCTGGAACCACTGGCGTCCCGAGCCCGGACCGGACTGCACAAAGCTGACCGGGCCCTGGCTGCCGTCCAGCGGCCGATCGTTCACCACCTGCACGCCGCCGGCGTCGTAGGGCACCGAATTCAACTCGTAGCGCAGTCCCAGGTTCAGCGTGAGCTTCCGCGTCAGGCGCCAGTCGTCCTGGAAGAAGAAGTTGTACTCGCGCAGGCGCTGGTCGAGAACCAGCGGGTTGGCCCCGGGCGGAAACTCCTTGCCGTTGCTGTAGAAGACCTGGTCAATCCTTCCGATGCGGCCGAGCAGGGTGTTGTACAGGGTGCCCAGGTTGTTCAGGTCTGTCGCGTTGATGCCGGAGCCGGTGAGGTTGGCGCGGCTGCCGTCGGCCCGCACCACCCCGCCGGCGTCCTGGCCGCTGAAGGGCGCTTCCAGGCGGTTGAACGTGAAGGCAGGATAAATCCCGAAGGGATTGCCGGCCCCGCGGTACTGCGGGATCCGGTAGACGCGGATGTTCGCGCCGGCTTTGAAGGCGTGCTTGCCGCGGATCAGGGTGACGTTGTCCAGCATCTGGTATTCGGTCGGCGCCCGGAACGTGCCGGGCCAGTAGACCAGCGGGCTGGCGAACAGGCACGGGGCGCTGGTGCCGACGCCCCGGCAGATCTCGTAGGTGCGCGGGTTCTGCGGATCGTTGAAATCCAGGATGTTGCGCGTAAAGCCGAGGGTGAACTCGTTGAGGACATGCGGGGTCAGGCTGGACTTCAACCCCGCCGCCGCGCTCTTCTGGTCCGACAGGCGCACGCGGGCGGGCCAGCTCATCGGCCGCGGCGTGGTATTGATGATGTCGTTGATCAGGTCGCTGCGCCAGGCCGTGTTGTAGCGCCCGAACAGGGTGTGCTTATCGTTGACCGAGTAATCCACGCGCGCGGTCATGGTATCGATGGGATTGAGCGTCGGGGAGTTGAACCGCAGCCCGGCATAGTTGAGCCCGTCGCCCTGGGTGAAGTCGTTGGGCAGCGGCAGCAGCTTCAGCATTTCGTTCTGGATGACCGGGTCGAGACCGGCGCGACGCGGATCGTTCTGGACGAAGTTGTAGGAGGAGACCGGGACCAGCGGGTTGCCGGCGCCGTCCGTGCAGGCGGCGAAATTGCGCGCGACCGTCTGCCCGGGGCAGGGCGCAGTGACAAAACGGTAGTTGCCGCCGCGCAGGCTGGCGGTGGGGACCAGGAAACCCGACGGGCTGGTTTCCTGGGTCCGGCGGGTGCCTTCGTAGTTGACGAAGAAGAAGGCCTTGCTCCGGCGGAGCGGTCCGCCGATCGAAGCGCCGAACTGGTTGCGGCGCAGCAGCTCGCGATCGAGTCCCTGGCGGTTGTTGAAGAAGGAGTTGGCGTCGAGCGCCGTGTTGCGCAGGAACTCGTAGGCGCTGCCGTGAAACTGGTTGGTGCCGCTCTTGGTGACCATCTCCACCTGGCCGCCCGCCGAGCGTCCGTACTCGGACTTGGCGTTGCTGGTGACCACCCGGAATTCCTGGAGCGCTTCCGGGTTCACCGGGGCGTTGGTCAGCTCGCCGCGCGGGATCACCGGGTCGGAGATGTCGATACCGTCCTGGGTAGTTGTGATGCCC
>JBGOUV010000072.1:0-20785 GCA_041477815.1 Terriglobia bacterium
GCGGCCCTCGAAGCGACCACGCTGTACTGGCATTTTATGGATGGGTTGTGGCTGTTCGTATTTGCTCTAGTCTTCGTTTGGAGGTAAGGAATGGCTTCGCAGGCGACAGCGTGGGAAGGCGGCTCGGCTCCCTACGCGGTACCTTCTAAGAAGCTCGGGATGTGGCTGTTCATCATCTCCGACGCTCTCACTTTCTCCGCGCTGCTGGTAGCGTACAGCTACTCGCGGATCGCGAATCCGAAATGGCCGACGCCGTTCGAGATGTATCCGGCGGTCACCTTTTCAACGATTATGACGTTTTGCCTGCTGTCGTCGAGCGTGACGATGGTGCTGGCCGTGTCGGCGGCGCATCGCGGCGAGCGCGGCGCGGCGGTCAAATGGATCCTGGCCACCATGGCCGGCGGCCTGGCCTTCGTCATCCTGCACGCCAACGAGTGGCTCCACCTGATCCACTCCGGCGTTACCCCCTTCCACAATCCCTGGGGCGCGCCGCTGTTCGGGGCCACCTTCTTCACTTTGACCGGGCTGCACATGACCCACGTGGTGTCCGGCGTGATCTACCTGGGCATCGTGGCCACGGGGTTCGGCCGCGGCCGGTTCGAGAGCATGGACGTAGAGGTCAGCGGCCTCTACTGGCACTTTGTCGACCTGGTCTGGATGTTCATCTTCCCGCTGGTCTACCTGATGTCGGTACACATGGGGTGAGGGCATGAGCGAACAACACGGCAATCGCATTTATCTGACGGTCTGGTTCTGGCTCCTGGCCCTGACCGCGGTGGAGGTCTTCCTGGCCTACAAGCATCTTCCGGTGCATACCATGCTGGTGCTGTTGATGAGCCTCTCGCTGGTTAAGGCGGCGCTGATCATCGCCTACTTCATGCACCTGCGCTTCGAGAAGTCCAGCCTGGCCTGGACCCTGATGCCGCCCCTGGTCATCTGCATCGTGCTGATGATCGCCTTCTCCTTCCCGGACGGTCTCCGGCTGTTCGACATGCGGAAAGGCTGAGGCCATGACGATGCTGCTGCCCTTCGCTTTGCAGTGCGCGATGTGCTACCAGAGCGCCTCCCAATCCGGGGCCAAGGGGATGGCCGCGCTCAACGCCGGCATCCTGGTGTTGCTCCTGCCGCCGGTGGCGATCATGGGGTGCATCTCGTGGATCACCTGGCGGCGCTCCGGCCCCGGCGCCGAACCGCGACCGTAAGTACCCCTCGTCAGATTCGTGCTGAAACTGGCGGAATGTTCTTCACCATGCACATTTACGCCCCTGTTTAAGGGCCTGTGGAGGCACTTCGGCGGCTCTCGCAACTTTTCCCAAGTCGGCCCTGTCTCACCGGGCCGCACGGCCACCACGAAGGATGACAACGGGGGGCCGCCCCACATTTACAGGGCTGCCAGCCAACCCCCGCGTAGACCTGTACTCGCCTCCCCGACTGCCGCGGCCGGCCCGGTGAAGTCGCCGGCAGGCTTGCCCGGCCCGTGCTACACCAAAACATTTTAGATTGAAACTGTTTTAGAATAACTTCTCTAGGCGGTCCAGAGATCTAGGTCAATAGCCGTGGTCTCGGCAGACTCGAATCTTGCGGCCATTCTGGCAGGGAGGGGCGCCGCCGCGCCTTCCGTGATCCTGATCCGAGGGCCGTCTCCTGCCCGGACGGAAGACCGGGCGTCGGGAGGGCGGAGGCCTTGCTGGTTTCAAAAACGGCCGCATCCGGGTCGGTTCCTTCTCATGACCCCCGAACAGGACGCGGTCAACCTGGGTTAAAATAGTTCTTCCCCTCCACCAGAGGAACCTGTGTCCGGAGTGAACATCAGCATCTATCCCGGTTCGTTCGACCCGCTCACTAACGGCCATCTCGACCTGATCGAGCGGGGGGCGCGGTTGTTCAGCCGGTTGATTGTGGCCATCCTCCGGAACGAGAACAAGGCCTCGCTGTTCACCGTGGAGGAGCGGGAAGAGATGTTGCGCGAGTCGGTGAAGCACCTGGCCAACGTCGGCGTGGAGTCGTTCGACGGATTGCTGGTCAAGTTCGCCGCCGAGAAGGGGGCGCGCGTGATCCTGCGCGGGATTCGCGCGGTGTCCGATTACGAGTACGAATTACAAATGGCCCTGATGAACCGCAAGCTGCACCAGGAGATCGAGACCGTCTTCATGCTGCCGGGCGAGGCCTACAGCTACGTCAGCTCTCGGCTGGTGAAAGAGGTTTACCGGCTGGGCGGCGACGTGAGCGACCTGGTGCCTCCCATCGTCGAGGAGCGGTTGCGGGCCAAGGGAGCGATTTAGGAGCGATATGCAATTCTCTCAACGAATAGGACGTATCAGCGTCTCGGCGACCATGCGGGTCGGCATGGAGGCGGAGAAACTGCGCGCCTCGGGCGTGGATGTAGTGGACTTCGGGGCCGGCGAGCCGGACTTCCCGACGCCCGAAAACATCAAGTGCGCCGCCGTGCGGGCCATGGAGCAGAACTTCACCAAGTACACCGCCGCCGGCGGCACCATGGAGCTGCGCAAAGCTATCTGCGAGCGTCATGCCCAGGACTTCGGCACCCGCTACGAGGTCCCCGAATGCATCGTCTCGGTGGGCGGCAAGCACGTCATCTATAACGCCATCTCGGCCCTGGTCGATCATGGCGACGAGGTTGTCCTGCCGGTCCCCTACTGGGTGACTTTCGCCGACGTGGTGCACTACAACGGCGGCAAGTGCGTCTTCGTCGAGACCGACGAGGCCCAAGGTTTCTGTCTCACCGCCGGCCAGATCGAGCGGGCCCTCACGCCCAAGACCAGGCTGGTCATCATCAACTCGCCCTCCAACCCCAGCGGAGCGGTGCTCGATCGCACCGAGTTTGAGAAGATTTACGCCGCCACGTCGAGCCGCGGGATACTGCTGATGACCGACGAGTGCTACTGTCACTTCCTCTACGGCGGCGAGCCCTACTCGATCGCCTCTCTGGCCGGAGCCAAGCCGAACCTGATCGTGGTGGGGTCGCTGTCTAAGACCTACGCCATGACCGGCTGGCGCGTGGGCTTCGGCCTGGGCCCCCCGGCCCTCATCTCGGCCATGCTGAAGCTCCAGAGCCACTCGACGTCGAACCCCAACTCCATCGCCCAGAAGGCGGCGGTGGAGGCCGTCACCGGTCCGCAGGAGTCGGTGGGGGCGATGCTGGCGGAGTACCGGAAGCGGCGCGAGTACGTGATCCCGGCGCTGCGCGGCATTCCCGGCGTGAGCTGCTCCGAGCCGCAGGGGGCCTTCTACGCCTACCCCAACATCGGCAAGTTCCTGGGCCGGAACGGTATGGCCTCCACCCTGAACTTCGCCGAGCGCCTGCTGGCCGAGGCCCACGTAGCGGTGGTGCCGGGCGAGGCCTTCGGCACCCGCGAACACGTCCGTATCTCCTACGCCACCTCGATCGCCGAGCTGGAGCGGGGGCTGGGGCGTATCCGCAAGTTTCTGGCCACTCACGCCTGATGGTATGTATCCGTTCCGCCTGGCCCCGGATTGGCGCGAAAAGCCCGACTGGGGTTCCCAAGACCTCCGCCCGCTGTTCGGATCCCGCGGCCAGGCTATTGGCGAGGTCTGGTTCACTTCCGAAGAAAACACGGTGACCAACGGCCCCTGGGCCGGCCGCACCCTGGAGCAGTTAATGGAGCGCCACGGCGCGGCCCTGCTGGGCACAGCCTTCCGTCCCCAGGCGTTGCGCCGCCGATCACCCGGCGAAGCCGCCCACGCCACCGCCGCCAGAGCCTCCGCAGCCTACTTCCCCCTCCTGGTAAAGTTCCTGTTCACCTCCGCCAAGCTCTCCGTCCAGGTCCACCCCGGCGACGCTTACGCCCTGACCCACGAGAACGGTCTTGGCAAGACCGAGATGTGGTACATCCTGCGGGCCGACGCGGGCGCTTCTATCGCCCTGGGTCTGACCGAGACCCTCAGCCGCGACCGCCTCGCCGAGGCCGCCCGCAGCGGCGAGATCGAGCGCTACCTGAACTGGATCCCCGTGCAGCCGGGTGACGTGGTCTACTGTCCGGCCGGGACCATCCACTCCATCGGCCCGGGCCTCGCGCTCTGCGAGGTCCAGCAAAACTCCGACCTGACCTACCGTTTGTACGACTTCGGCCGCCCGCGTCCGCTGCACGTCGACCAGGGGGTCCAGGTGGCCACACTCGAACCCCACCCCGGCCTCCTGCAACCCGCCGGCGATGACCTCGTCTCCTGCGAGCACTTCCACGTCGAGCGCCTGCACCGCAGCGGGATCACCACCTATGACTCGGACCCGACCCGCCTGCACCTGCTGATCTTCCTCGCGGGCCGCGGCGCTCTCGCGGGCGAGCCCTACCACGCCGGCGACGTCTACCTGATCCCGGCGAGCCTCGGCTCGTTCGAGTGGCATTCGACCGAGTCCACGGTAGCCCTGCGCGCCTTCCTGCCATGACCCGACGCCAGTTCGCCGCTCTGCTCCTCCAGGCCTCGGCCGGCCACGACCAATCGTGGCCTATTTCCCATACCCACGACCACGTCCAGGGACTCGACGTCGACCGCGACTGGTTCTGGATCTCCGCCGTCGACCGCCGGACCAAAACAGGATGGATCTGGCGCGTCGATCGCCGGACCCTGCGCGCCGCCGCCGAGCGCAACATCACGCAAGGCGCGCACTACCACCCCGGCGGGTTGCAGGTCGCCGGCGGCAGCCTGTGGGTTCCCATCGCCGAATACCGCCCGCGTTCGAGTTCCCGCGTCCTGGAGCTCGATCCCCTCACCCTGGTCGAGCGCCGCAGCTTCGCCGTCGACGACCACATCGGCGCGGTCGCCGGCGACGGCCGCACCTTCGTCTTGGGCGCCAACTGGGACGCCCGCCGTTTCTACCGCTGGACCCTCACCGGCCGGCGCCTCCGGGCAGTCGACAACCCCGGCCCCCTGGCTATCCAGGACCTGAAGTGGGTGGACGGCAAGCTCTACGCCGGAGGCCTGGTGGAGAGGAAGTGCCGCCTCGAGCAACTCGATCCGGAGACCTTCGCCACGGCGCGTTCCTTTTCCCTTCCCGGCGGCGTCTGCTACACCCAGGAAGGCCTGGCATTATTCGACGGCCGCTTCTATTTTCTTCCCGAGGACGAGCCAAATTCCCGGATTTATAGCGCGAAAATGTGAAACAAAACCGCGTCGATTCTCACTTAATCAATGAGAGTGAGTCGTATGCGTGCTTTTGCTGCCCTACTGCTGATTCTGTTCCCGGCCCTCCCGGCGGCCGCCGAGGAGCCCATCCATTTCATAGGCATCGAGGTGAATAAGGATAGCAAGGAGGCCGACACCAAGCTGTACAAGTACCTGGAAAGACACGCCTCCCTGAAATTGCAGACCCAGAACATGCCGTACAGCGCGGCCATTCGGAAATTCTCGGAATGGAAGGAATCGAACAAGAACAGCAAGGCCGCGTACCTCGCGCGCATGACCCCCTACGCCTACGTGGCCGCGCAAATGCTGGGCGCCGAATTCGAGATTCTCGGCACCTACCAGAGCAAGGCCACGGAAAATTTAACCTATCAGTCCTATTTTGTGGTCAGCCGGGACCCGAACTATTTCAGGAGCGAGCCGCGTTTGCCGGACGTGATCGAATACCTGCGCAAAAAACAGCCGGCGAAGTTCATCTATCATGAAAAGTTCAGCACTTCGAGCTTCTTTCTTCCTTCGCTCTGCTTCCAGCGCGAGCACATCTTTGCGACGAGCGAGTCGACGGCCGGGAGTTTCACCCCCATCCAGGTAGAAAAGACTCCCCCCGGCAAAGGGAGTTCGTTTCTGGTGGAAGAGGTCGCGGAGAAGAACGCTGATATCGCCGCCGTTTGGGACGGCACGAAGAAGTCTGTTGCGAGCAACCCCAACCTGTACGAAAAGGTCTACTTCGTGCCGCTGGGCACGCCTCTCCCGAACGATCTTCTGGTCTGCTCCCCCTGGCTCGATCCGGACAAGAAAGCCAAGATCCGGGAGGCCCTCCGGAGCATGAAGAGCCAGAAGGAAGAGTGGATCAACACGGGAGATTTTCTGTACTGGGTGGACATCAACGACGCCTCCGAAGCTCTGGAGGCGCTGGCCTTCCTGCGCCGCGAAGCCCTGGAGCGCCCCGCGCCCGTAACCGTGCGGGTGGCCGTCAGCGAGACGGGAAAGGCCGTGCCGCAGGAGTATCTGGACGCCGCGCGGGAGGCGGTGCGGCTTTCGGCCACGGAGTTCGTGCTGTTTGACGAGCACTTCCACAAGCGGGTGGACTTCTCCTGGACCCTCGCCTCCGCGCATGACGGGGCTATCAAGCTCACCAGTCAGATCGAGGGCTCCGAGCTCGAACCCCAGGAGTTTTCGATCAGTTTCATGGATGCGGCGGACTTGACCAAGCGCATCGGGATGCTGGTTCACTCGCGGCTGCACCGCATCCGCTACGTGTGGCCCTACCAGGAAAAGTATCCCGCCGTGATCCGGGACTTCGAGTTTGAGCCGGACGACACGGTGAAAGTGCAGCGGATCGCCTGGGTGGATCCGGACCGCAACGAGTATGACGAAGATACGCCCTTCGAGGCGAAGATTGCGCGCGCGGATTTTCATAAGTTCCAGCTCAGCGAGGCGCGTTTCCCTCGGGGCCTGGACGGAGCGTTTCACTTCGAGCCGATGAGCAACGTGGCCTATCGGGTGATTCTGAAAGGAAAATCCAACCAGAGCCCCCTGTTCTTCGCGTTGACCTGTGTGTTTGTAGCCCTGCTCGTGCTGGCCATGGCCGGTTTCCTGTGGGACCTCCGCCGGGTGCGGCCGCCGCCGGCCGGTTTTGCCCAGACCTGCCAGACGCTGGTGGAGGCCTACCACGGCGAGTGGCGGGAACGTCAGATCGCCGAAGCGGACGTGCTGTGGTGCAGTTCCGGCGAGATCGGCAAACTCGTTAAGCAGCTCCAGAACAGCAACGGGCGGCTGGCGGAGGAGGCCGAGGGCATACAGATTCCGCTGGGTCCCATCTCGGTAAGGCTATCCCTGCTCAAGCGAATCTTCCACGGGGTGCTGGGAAGAGGGTGGAAGCAGCCGGTGGAGCTGATAGGTCCCGAGCAGGTTGGCGACGCGGCCGCGCTCGATAGTGCGGTCCGCTATCTGGTGGGGCAGCGGCAACTGTCGCCCTTCGTGGGGCGGCCCCTGGAATGGGAGGCCCTCGACAGTATCGCCGCGCGCAACTTCCAGCGTCTCGGCGTCGGGCAGAAATCCTGCGATGCGCACGTGCAGCGGAGCGGGACGCTTTCCGCGCTGGTCTCCCGTCATTTTCAGGACTCCGTGGAGAAGGGGGAAAGGGAAGCCAGCCTCTTTCGCCGGTCTTGGGGCGTAGAAGAGCACGACGAGCGCTACCACCTGGTTTCCACCGAGCCCCTGGAGGGAGAACTGCGGCCGGCGCCGGAACGGGGCGCTGTCAACACCCTGACCCTGGAATTCGACATTCCGGCCGATCCGCAGGTTCGCGAGGCGCTGGCCGCGGGCAAGGGAGAAGCGTGGCTGCTGGGCAAGATTCTCAAGCAAACCCGTAACGGTCACGACGGGATTCGCGAGTTGCGTCTGCAATTCGTGCCGGTGGCGCTGCTCGCGCCGATCCAGAGTTGAGGACGCCATGCTGCGGAGCAAGACTTCCCTGATCCTGCTGCTGGCGCTGGTCTTCGCCCTGAACCTGGCCGAGACAACCGCGGAAGGCCTTCTCAAGGACGGTCCTCCGGTGTCCCCCCGGGGGTACCAGGCCGCGGAGGCCATGCGCCACTTCGAGCGCGGGCATCTCGGTTTTGAAAACCACGACCGGACGAGCCAGGTAGCCATCTATGGATACTCGATTTCGTACTTCCTCGGGTTTCCGCTTCTGGCCCTGGGCGCCGTGCTGGCGTTTGCCTGGCGTGACGAAGTCGCGGCCTTTCGCACGTTGTGCCTGGCGGTGGCCATCGACTATCTGGTGAGCCTGCCCTTCTTCCTGTTTTTTCCGGTTCCCGAGCGCTGGGCCTACCCGGACTCGGAGGCGATCCTGCTTTCGGATCTGTGGTCTTCCAAACTAATCGAGTGGATCCGGCCGGTCAGCGGCCTGGACAACTGCTTCCCCAGTTCTCACGTGTCGCTGATGGTGGTCTTGATTCTGGTCTGCTACCGGTTTCAGGCGCGCTTCCGCACCACCGTGCTGGCCCTGGGCCTGACCGTAATCCTGTCCACGTTTGTTCTGGGCGTCCACTGGGTGCCTGACATGCTGGCCGGAGTGGCGGTGGGCGTTCTGAGTGTGGCCCTGGCGTTGCGGTTCTTCTATCTCCCGCCCGAAGTCACGTTCGAAGCAGGCAGCACCTCGGTGAGCAGGCGCGCGTCCCACTCCAGGGGGTAGTCGATCCCCAGCATCCGCGCCAGCGTGGGGGCGATGTCTTCCGGTCCCGCCGGCGCCGTGTGGCGGCCGGGCTGGATGGCGGCGCCCATCCACACGATGGGAACGTGGCGATCATACTCGTAGGCGGTTCCATGGCCCGTGCCGCCCGGACGATTGTCCAGGTAGGTGTGTTGCTTTTGCCGCACCAGCAGGTGCGGGCTGCGGGGCTGGAAGAAGGAGTTTCGGAACAGCCCGATGTACGGGTCGGCGGAGGGCTGGTCGGAGAGCAGATCCGCGTGGGTGTAAACGGCGGCCACCATTCCCGTGCCCAGCAGGGCCTGGATAGCGGTCTGTTCCACTTCCGAGCGGCTCAGCCCCCGCCGGCGGAGGGCCTCCAGGTTTAGGACGAAGTCGGGTTTATCGTAATCGGCCACCAGGTCCGGCGCGTTCGGATAGCGCTTTTGGAGCGCTGCCCGCACCGCCTGCTCGATTTGATCGGCGGTGCCCCGTTTGGCCTCGATGCCCTTCCTTTGGAGCCACTCGACCAGCGGCATCCCGCCATGGTCGGCGGTGAGGACCACCAGAAGATTGCCGGCCCCGGCCCTCGCCTCCACCGCCTGGAACAACTTCTCCAAAATCAGGTCCAGGCGCAGCAACCCGTCCATGACCTCCTGGCTGTAAGCCCCGTAGGTGTGGGCAATCACGTCGTTGCCGGAAAAGCCCACGGCCAGGACGTCGGGGGCGGCGTCTGTGCCCAGATCGTGGAACTTCAGGATCTCCAGCGCCGCCTCCAGCACAATCTGGTCGGCGTAGGGCGTCCGGCGCAGGTTATCGTAGTAGGCCGTCTCCGGGGGCTTTCCGCGATGGGGATGCGGGAAGGTGGTGTCCTTGAGGTCCCACTCGCCCGGGGAGTCGTCCGGCCCGGCATACTTCTCGTAGATCGACAGGTCGTTCCTGAGCCGGGTCCACGGGGTGCTGAAGTACTTGTCGGCCTGCTGGCGGCTGTTGAACTCCACCAGCCACGCCGGCGGCTTCGGGAAGTAGTAGGTGCTGGTGATGAAGCAGCCGCAGGCGTTCTCGTACCAGTAAGCGGCGTCCCCCCGGTGGCCGGTCATCAGGATAGCCGAGCGGTCCTTCATCGAAACCCCCACCACCTTGGACGCGGGCCACTTCTGTTTGACCTTGTCCCCCACGGTGAAGCCGATCAGGTTGGCCGGCGAAGCTCCCCGGCCGGGTCCTCCCACCGGCTGCTGGGCCGGGTCGTCCACTACGTTCATCTGCTTCTTCAAATAGCGGTCCCACCAGGTGTTGGCCACGATGCCGGTGCTGGAAGCATGCCGCCCGGTGAGGATCACGGAGTGCCCCGGACCGGTCTCGGTGCTGGAGTGCCGGTACAGGGCGTTGCTGAAGACGGCTCCCCGGTCCAGCAGGGTCTTAAAGCCGCCCTGGAAGAGCGGTTGGAACCGGGTCAGGTAGTCGTACCGCATCTGGTCGACGGAAAGGACCAGAATCAGGCGCGGCTGGCCCCAGGCGGTTACGGCCCAGGCAAGGAGGCAGACTAGGATCGGGACGATACGAGGCACGCCCCCCAGTGTACACATTTTCCGGGGCGCTTGACTGTAACGCGCCAACCACCTACAATGAACATCGGGAGGCCATATGCCAAATATCGGCTTTCAGGAACTGCTCGTCATTCTCGTCATTGCTGTGATCCTGTTCGGTGGCCGGAAGATTCCGGAGATCGGCAAGGGTCTGGGCGAGGGGATCAAGCAGTTTAAACAAGCCATCAGGGGAGACGACAACAAACCGCCCGGAGTCGACGAGAAGAAGCAAGCATAGCCTTCCCCGGTCCCCCCGCACGGTGGCGGGCGCCGGCTCGATCTTGGCAGTTTTCTCCAAACGACAAAAACCCCGTGCTCCCCCAGACAGGGGAGGACGGGGTTTTTCGTGTACTCGTGGGATTACTTCTTTTTGGGTGGAACGATCGAGTCCTTGCAGGCCTTGGCCACGCGGAACTTCACGACCTTCTTGGCCGGGATCTTGATCGGCTCGCCGGTGGCGGGATTGCGCCCCATACGGGCCTTGCGGTCCACGCGGACCAGCCGTCCGACGCCGGGGACGACGAACACGCCGCTCTTCTTCGTCTCCCGGACCGCCACGGCGCCCAACGTCTCGACGATCTTCTTCGCCTGCTTGTTGCTGACTTCCCCCGCCTCTGCCAGCTCACGTACCAGTTGAGTTTGAGTCATTCTGCCTTGTGCCATACTCCTCCTTAAATTTTGTCTCCTCCACGAAGCCCTGCAAACACCAGGATCGCTATAAAACATAGTATGAAGAAACGGGCGGAATGGCAAGAAGAAAATGCGTCGGAGGGCCGATTCGACGGGCCTTTGACGCGGGAACCGCTATAATCGGTGGTGAAGTAACGATCCATGGGGCTGATCCACGTTATCGGAGGCGGCTTGGCCGGACCGGAGGCGGCCTGGCAGGCGTCGCGGGCCGGACATCGGGTCGTCCTCCACGAAATGCGCCCCTGGCGCCCCACTCCGGCGCACCACTCCGGCCGCTTCGGCGAGCTGGTGTGCAGCAACTCGTTCAAAAGCGAACAGCCCGACACCGCCCCCTGGCTGCTCAAGGAGGAGTTGCGCCGGCTGGGGTCGCTGCTGATCGCAGCCGCAGCCGCCGCCCGCGTTCCCGGCGGCCACGCCCTCACCGTCGACCGCGAAGTCTTCGCGGACCGCATTACCCAGGCCATCGAAGGCGAGCCGAACATCGAGGTCCGGCGGGAAGAGGTCGTCGAGATTCCGACCGACGAGATCGTCATTGTCGCCACCGGCCCCCTTACCAGCGACCTCCTGGCCGCCGCCATCGTTCGCCTCACCGGCAGCGAGCGCCTCTTCTTCTTCGACTCGATCAGCCCGATTGTCGAGGCCGACACGATCGACTACGCGGTGGCGTTCCGGGCCTCCCGCTACGGCAAGTCGCTCGACGGCAGCGCCGACTACCTGAACTGCCCCTTCAACCGCGACCAGTACCAGCGCTTCTACGAAGCCCTGCTGACCGCCGAGCCCGTCGCCGGCCACGACTTCGACAAGACCCCCTTCTTCGAAGCCTGCCTCCCCATCGAAGAGTTAGCCCGGCGCGGACCGGACACCTTGCGCTTCGGACCCATGAAGCCCGTCGGCCTGAACGATCCCCGCACCGGCCGCAGGCCCTACGCCGTGGTCCAGCTTCGCCAGGAAAACCTCCGGGCCGACAGCTACAATCTGGTCGGCTTCCAGAACCACCTGAAGTACGGCGAGCAGGCCCGCATCCTGCGCCTCATCCCCGGACTCGAGAACGCCGAGTTCACCCGCTTCGGTCAGATCCACCGGAATACGTATATCAACGCTCCGGCCCTGCTCGCCGCGACCCTGAACCTGCGCTCGCATCCCAATATCTTCTTCGCCGGCCAGATCTCCGGGGTGGAGGGGTACGTGGAGGCCATGGCCACCGGACTGATGGCCGGCCGGAACGCGGCCCGGCTGGCGGACGGCAAAGAGCCGCTCCCGCTCCCGCGCGAAACGGCCCTGGGGTCGCTCGCCCACTACATCTCGGCCGCCGACCCCCGCCACTACCAGCCGGCCAACATCACCTTCGACCTGTTGCCGGCGCTCGTGGCGGCGGAAAAGGACAAGGCCGCTCGCCGCCGCCTGCAGTGCCGCCGGGCGCTCGACGCCCTGGAGAGGTTCTGTGCCGAACTCGAACCCGCCTGCGCCGTCTGAGCTTCGCCGCCAGATCGACCGCTTCCTGGACACCCTCCGGGTAGCCAACGCCTCCCCCCACACCCTGCGCAACTATGGCTCAGACCTGCGGCAGTTTCTGGACTATTTCTCTCCACCCGGCGAGAGCCCGCCCCATCCGGCCGCCTTCGACCACCACTTGATCCGGGAATTCCTGGGCGCCCTCTTTGTGCGGGGCAACACTAATCGCTCGGTGGCGCGCAAGCTGGCCGCCGTCCGGGCTTTCTTCGCCTTTCTCGCCCGCGAGCGGCTGATCGAGTCCAACCCGGCCCGCCTGGTCGCCACTCCCAAGCTCCCGAAGACCCTCCCCACCGTCCCCACCGCCGAACAGGCCAATCAATTGGTGGACGCCACCGCCCGCGAAGGCCGAGCCCGCGACCGGGCCATCTTCGAGCTGCTCTACGGCTGCGGCTTGCGCGTTTCCGAGCTGGTGGGGCTCAACCTGGACGACTTCGACTGGGAGCAGCGCTGGATTCGCGTCCGGGGCAAGGGCCGCAAAGAGCGCCAGGTCCCCTTCGGCGCCAAAGCGGCCGAGGCCCTGGAAGCCTACCTCCAGGCCCGCGCCGGCTACGACTCTCCAGCCCTGCTGCTCAACTACCGCGGCCAACGATTGACCACCCGCAGCGTTGGCCGCCTGGTCAAGCGCTACGCGGTGCAGTTCAGCGGCGACCCCTCGGTCCACCCCCACACCCTGCGCCACGCCTACGCCACCCACCTGCTGGGCGACGGCGCCGACCTCCGCGCCATCCAGGAGCTGCTCGGCCACGCCAGCCTCTCTACCACCCAGAAGTACACCCAGGTCTCGCTGCAGGATCTGATGGCGGTCTACGACAAGGCGCACCCCAAGGCCTGACCCTCACCGCCCGCGGACCAGGTCTTGCAGGCGGCCCACACAACGTCGAAGACTCTCCGAATGGTGCGCCGCCACCTCCGGCCGCCAGCCACTCTCCGCGTCCACCACGAACTCGATCAATCGGGAAGTGTAGGCGGGTCCAACTGCGCGCCCACTTCTTGATCTCGGCACCATGTCCTCCCGAATTGCACCGAACCTCGACTGCTCAGCCAGTTGTACCAGCTTTCGCATGGGATCTGATTCACTCTCGGGATCCCGAGGAAGGCGTGACACCCGCACTCCCAGGAAGCGGGACAGGCGCTCCCGATCGGCCATCAACCATGCCTCCACGGCTCTGACGACAATCCGAAAGCACATGTGCGGAGCAGGCTTGGGTAGCCAGCGCACTCGAAAGGGCGGAGCGCAGTCGTCGTCCCGATCCAGATCCACCAGCACCACCCAAGGACTGAACTGGGCGGCGTGGTTATAACTGGTCAGCCGGTCCAGGAGAAAAGCCTTGCCCTTCTTTCCGTGAATGCCTCCGATCGCCCCGCCGCAGTACTCGATCAAGCGGCGAAATACCGCTTCATCGGCATCGCCTTCCACTGCGCCCGTAATGATGGGGGTACGAGCTGTCATCTCAACGAGGGAACAGCGCTAGTTGAAAGGCGCGCTCTGGACGCGTGTACGGGATCAGCGCCTCGGCCAGCGACTGCCCTCCCTCCAGGAGCATGGCTATTTCGAGAATGTCGCCGCCCACCCGCACCGCCGTCCCCTCCGCTTTGGGAATCAGGACGAGAACCTCGTCGAGTCCGATACCCGAGTCCTGCAAGAGATCGGTGGAATGAGTGCTTAGGAAAATCTGCCGGCCCGACCGGCGCTGTATCCTGGCAAAAGTCTGGGGTAGGTGACGAACCACCTCCGGATGCAGCGACAACTCCGGTTCCTCCAGCAACAGTGGGCCAGAGCCATCCAGGGTAGCCCACAAAAGACCCAGAAGCCGCAGCGTTCCGTCGGAGAAATCGGATTCGCTCTGCCAGGCTCCTCGGGGCCGCCAGTGCTTGTACTTGCCCCACAAGTGTGGCCTTCCGCGGACGTCAGAGCGGAGTTCCAGCGCCTTCAGTTGAGGTACCGCAACTTCCAAGGCCTCCGTGATCCATTTCAGACGGGCCTTCTTGGTCTTCTCTGGGGTACGGGCCACTTGCTCCAGAAAGTCGCCGCCGTAAGGATCGTTCTTGCGCCCCACCGAGCGGTCCGGTTCCCGAACCAACTGCGGCACGATGTGCAAGTAACGGACGCTGCCCAAAAACTCGGCCACTTCACGAAATGGCTGATTGACATTGACTTGCTCCAGGTAGGTCTGGCTGAGCCTTTCGGGGTCCTTTTTGTCGTCTTCGTCGGGTCGAGCAAGCAAGACCTTACCAAGATGCGAAACCTCTTCCCCTCGCAGGTGCGGCTGCTGCCGGTTGTCTTGGGTAAAGCGGATCTCGTACTCCCACGTGGCCGGGGACGCGTCCGTTCCCAAACAAATCCGGAGTGCGATGTCGGGGAACCGGCGCGCCGAAAGGCAGCGCAGCCTCGTGACGCCACCCCGGTTTCCGACCGCTGCCTGAAAACCTCCGCCCACCGCCACCAGGTCGCGGAGGAATCGAACCGAGTCCAGGAAGTTGGACTTTCCCGAAGCATTGGGGCCCACCAGGAACACCCGACGACCCAAATCGACATCGGCCTGTGAGAAGTTTCGCCAGTTCTCCAGCGAGAGATGGGTGACGCGCAGGCCCAAGTGGTTGGTCGATTTCATGTGGCGGTCACGTCACATTGTACACTCCCGCCCCAGAATCTCCGCCATCCTCTCACACGCCCTCCCCCCGCGTACGGATTGTGCCGCCGGGCCATCTGCCCATAATGCCCCGTATCCTTCGGCAGGCGCACCGTCTCGGGACGCTGGGTCTTCTCCCGCATCACCAGCGCGCAGGCGCCGACCTCCGCGCCATCCAGGAGCTGCTCGGCCACGCCAGCCTTTCTACCACCCAGAAGTACACCCAGGTCTCGCTGCAGGACCTGATGGCCGTCTACGACAAGGCGCACCCCAAGGCCTGACTACAGCTTGAACCCCTCCACCTCCAGCACCAGCGGCCCGCCTCCCTTCAGCGGAATCGTCGCCCGCCGGTTCTCCTCTTGGCGCACCACATAGCGGGTCGGCTGGCCCTCATCCTCATAGCGGCTGAGAGGGACCGCAATCGCCTCTTGCCCGTTCGCCCGAATCTTGAAGATCCACCGCGTGGTACCCACCGAGGTGTCCTCGTACACGCGGATCTCCTTCAGCTCCACGCGCGCCGCGCCGGCGTCCGACTGCACCGCCAGCAAAAACTCGAACCGTCCCTTTCCGGTTACGTTCTTGGCCGGCGCCGCCACGGTCAGGTCCCCCGCATAACCCGCCTTGATCGGTTGCGTCATCTTCCACTGGGAGTCCAGTTTCACCCGGCCCATCGACTCCAATGCCTTGGGCTCCAGGAGCGAGCGGTTGAAAAACACCAGCATGCTGTGCCAGTACAGCCGGCTGTAGGAGTTGTAGGTGAAATGGTTTCTAGCCCCCTGGGCGTTCCGCTCCAGAAAGATCATCAGGGCGTCCAGGTCCAGGCCGGGCTGGCGGGCCCGCAGTTGCCGCGCCAGCGCCTCCATGGCGTTGTACCGCGCCGCTTCCACGGCTCCCGTCGAGGTGCTGGCGGCCGCCGTCCCCACTACCCCCACCCGGTACTGATCGTAGGGTGGTTTCAACAGCCAATCGGGCCTGTTCTCCGCCGCGAAGGCCGACATCCAACCGCCCGGAGCCGGCCGCGGCCAGATCCCGGCCGAGTCATTGACCGGCGCCACGAAGGGAATCTGCAGGTTCACGCGGAGCGTGTGACCGCCCTCCCGCGCCCGCTGCTCCAGCTCCTGCAGCTTCTGTTGATTGCGCGCGACGTCCCGCAGCAGGTTGCCCGCCCTTTGCCCGGCCGTTCGCGAATTCTGCGCCGTCAAGGCCGAGCGATACTGCTCGACGTCGTCCTTAACCCGGTCCGCCACGTCGCGGGCGTCCTGGGCCAGGAAACGCAGCGTCTTGTGATCCAGCACGAAGTAGAAGGAACTCACAAACGTCAGCGCGCTGATCACAATCCCCACCGTCCAGCCCGCCGCCTGGTGCCACTTGGTTGGCGACTGCATGTGCCCGATCGCCCCGGCCACCAGGCCCAACATTCCTACCACCAGCCCGATCGCCTTCACGATCGGGGCGTAACGCGCCAACTGATCCGCCGCCTGGAGGATCTCGGGCAGATTCCGCTCGATCCCCTTGATTTCCGGCTGCTCCTGCCCCCAGCACGCGCCCAGCACGACTAGGGGTAGCCACCACAGACATAGTCGCGTCATGGTCCGCCTCCGCGATCTCAGCCCAGTATACCCGATCCCAGGATCTCCGCGATCCGCTCGCAGGCCCGCCCATCTCCATACGGATTGTGCCGCCGGGCCATCTGCCGATAATGCTCGGCGTCTTCCAACAGCCTGACCGCCTCGCCGACGATCTGATCCACGCTGGTCCCCACCAGCCTGACCGTCCCCGCCCGCACCGCTTCGGGCCGCTCCGTCTTCTCGCGCATCACCAGCACCGGCTTGCCCAGCGAGGGGGCCTCCTCCTGCACGCCCCCCGAGTCGGTCAGGATCAGGTGCGACCGCAGCATCAGGTCGACGAAGGGCACGTAGTCCAGAGGCTCCACTAAATAAATGTTGGGATGGTCGCTCAAATAGCGCTCGACCGGCCCCCGGACGTGGGGGTTGCGGTGGACCGGATAAACAATCTGCACCTCCGGCCGTCCGGCCAGGGTAACCAGGGCTTGGCAGATCCGCTCGAAACCCTCGCCGAAGCTCTCGCGGCGGTGCGCCGTGACCAGGAGCAGCCGCCGGCCGGGGTCGAGGAAGGGCCAGGATCCGCCGGCCAGCCGGCCCTGCTCCAGGGCGTCGCGGATGTAGAGCACCGCATCGATGACGGTGTTGCCGGTCACGAAGATGGAGCCGGCGGGAACCCCCTCGGTTCGCAAATTTGCGGAGGCCTCGTCGGTGGGGGCGAAGTGCAGGTCGGCCACTCGGGTGGTCAGGACCCGGTTGATCTCCTCCGGAAACGGCTCGTAGCGGTCGCCGGTGCGGAGGCCGGCCTCCACGTGGCCCACCCGGATGCGGGCGTAGAATCCGGCCAGGGCGGCGCAGAAAGTGGTGGTAGTGTCGCCTTGCACCAGCAGGAGGTCGGGACGCTCGGCCTCGATTACCGGCTCCAGCGCCGCCACCACGCGCGCCGTCAACTGCGCCAGCGACTGGTTTTCCAGCATGAGGTTCAGGTCATGGTCGGGCCGGACCTCGAAAGCCTTCAGGACCTGGTCGAGCATCGAGCGATGCTGGGCGGTAACGCACACCCGCGCCTCGAACCGGTCGGGCTGCCGCGCCAGGCGCCGGATCAGCGGGCACAGCTTGATCGCTTCCGGCCGCGTGCCAAAGACAAACAGTACACGCTGCATGACTCAATTCATCAGGGCCGACACGCGCTTCAACTCCTGCAGAACCTGCTTAATCTGGCCGGCATCGGACGCCTCTGGGTTCAGAAAGAGGTAGTTTTCCAGATCCTGGCGGCTCTGCTGGTGCTGTCCGAGCTGGTAGTGGAGCAGCCCGCGGAGCTTCAGGTCGTCCGCCGAGGCGGGGTTCAGCGCCAGCAGCATCTCCACCACGGCGACCGCCTTGCGCAGTTGGCGCTGCTCGAGATAGATAGCGCGCAGGTTCGCCAGCATGCGCACCACGATGTAGCGCTTCTCCACCGCCGCCAGCATGTCGTCTTGGAACTCGACCTGGCCCTCGTACATGCGCTCGACCATCTCCCGGCAGCCCGCCGGGGTCAAGGGGCGGCCGCTGTTGAAGGGGTCCAGAAAAAGGCGCTGTTCCCGATCCTGGTACTTCACCAGAAAATGACCGGGCAAGCCCACCCCGAACAGTGTGACCCCCAGTCGCCGGCCGATTTCCATGTACAGCACCGAGAGACTGATGGGGATCCCGATCCGGCGGTCGAGCACGCGGTTCAAAAAGCTGTTGGTCGGATCGTAGTAGTCGTGCTCGTTGCCGTGAAACCCGCACTGCTCGCCCAGAAACGCCCGCAACCCGTCCAGACGCAACGCCACCGGTAGTCCGTCGGGCACGAACGGAGCGGCCAGCCGGGCCAGCTCGTCGAGCCGGGCCAGCTCGGCCGGCAGGTCCAGCTCCGGATACTCGGCGCGGGCCAGCAGCAGAGCGGCACGACCCAGGTCCACTCGTTCGTCCGGTAGTTTGAAAAGCCGCGCCAGTTCCTGGGCCTCTCGCATCGCTGCTTCCAGTTTAGCGCCGAAACAGGTTCCGGACCACGAAGTACAGGTTGGCCGGGCGCTCGGCCAGCCGCCGCATGAAGTACGGATACCAAGCCACGCCGAACGGCACATACACCCGCACCCGATGCCCCTCTGCCACCAGGCGTGCCTGCAAGTCCCGCCGGATCCCGTACAGCATCTGCATCTCGTATCCGTCCTTCTCCACTCCGCTCGCAGCAGCGAACCGGATCACCTCGGCGATCAATCGCTCATCATGGGTGGCCAAGGCCGGGTAGTTTCCGCCGGTCAGCAGCGACTGGGCCAATTTTCGGAAGTTGGCATCGACCTCGGAAACCTTCGGAAACGCCACGGTCGGCGGCTCGTCATAGGCGCCCTTACACAAACGCACGCGAATCCGCCGCCGGTTCAGCTCGGCGACATCCTGCTCGGAGCGGTAAAGATACGCCTGCAGGACCGCGCCTACCTCACCATAGGACTCGTGCAGATCGTGAACCAGGGCCAGCGTGCGCTCGGTGTAGGCGCTCGATTCCATGTCCACGCGTACGAAGTTATCGAGTTCGTGGGCGCGGCGGACGACGGCCGCCACGTTCTCCCGGCAGGCGGCCTCCGAGAGGTCCAGCCCGAGTTGGGTCAGCTTGAGGGATACGTTGGCCTGCAAGCCCTGCGCGTGGATCTGGTCGAGCAGCCGGAGGTAAACGTCACGGGCCGCCTCCGCCTCCTCCAGCACGGTGACGCTTTCACCCAGATAGTCGAGGGTGGTCCACAGTCCCGCTTGGTTCAGACGCCGGGTGACGCGCAGGGCGTCGTCGATCTTGCGGCCGGCCACGAACCGCGCGGTCAGACCCACCGCCCACGGCGATTCTTCCATCCACCGCCGCAGACCCCGCCGGCGGGATAGGAACAGCAACAATCGTCTCAAATGGTGGCGCTCTCGACGGCGCGCTCCAGAATGCCGAGCATCAGGTCGAGATCTTCGCGGCTGATGACCAGGGGCGGCGCCAGCGCAAACCAGTCGGGATCAAAGCGAATGATCAATCCCAGCTCCATGGCGCGCTTGCCGATCCGCTTGCCGATGGGCTCGGTCAGCTCCACGCCCCGCAGCATCCCTTTGCCCCGCACCTCGCCGACCACGCCGAAGCGCCGCAGTCCCTCCAGCCGCTCGGCCAGGTACTCGCCCATCCGGCGGGCCCGGGCGGGGATATCCTCTTCGATCATCTGGGTGACGGCGGCGATACCGGCCGCGCAACTCAGCGGATTGCCTCCAAAGGTGTGGCCGTGGGAAAACTCCAGACCGGCCTCCGCGTCGCCCCAAAAAGCGCGGGCCATCCGGTCGCTCACGATCATCGCCGCCAGCGGCCCATAACCCGACCCCATGCCCTTGCCCACGCACAGGATGTCCGGGGTGGTGCGAAACGTCTGGGCGGCGAACATCTCGCCGGTGCGGCCGAAGCCGGTGATGATCTCGTCGAAGATCAGGGTCACGTTGTGGCGGTCGCAGATCTCCCGGAGCACGGGGAAATAGGAATCGGGCGGCGTGATGATGCCGCCCGTATTGGTGATGGGTTCCAGGATCACGCCGGCCACCGTCTCCGGACCCTCCATGCGGATGGTGTCTTCGATGGTCCGGGCGCAGAAGACGCCGCACTCCGGATAGGTCTTCTCGAACGGGCAGTGGTAGCAGTGGGGCGGATGCACCCGCAGGAAGTTGGACAACAACGGCTCGTACGGGGCGCGCCGGAGCCAATTCCCGCCCGCTCCCAGGGCCCCCAGGGTGGCCCCGTGGTAGCCCTTGTACCGCGAGATGAACTTATACTTGCCCGGATGTCCGGTCTGGCGGTGGTACTGCAGGGTGAACTTCAGCGCCGCTTCCACCGCCTCCGACCCGCCGCTCAGCAGCTTGACCGTCTTCAAATCGCCGGGCGTGATCTGGCACAGCAGTCCGACCAGCTCCAGGGCGGCGGTATTGGTGCCATGCATGGGCGGGGCGAAGCTCATCACGTCGAGCTGCCTCTTCACCGCGTCGATGATGCGCCGGTTCCCGTGGCCCAGGTTGGCAACAAATATGCCGGAGATGCCGTCCAGGTATTCCTTACCGTTGACGTCCCAGTAGCGCACCCCGTCGGCGCGGGCCATCACCAGCGGGTCGGCGATAAACGCGCTCATCTGGCGGAAGTCGAGCAGGACGTGGTGAAGTTGGTCGAGAAGCGATTCGGATTTGGTGGAGGTGGGCATACCCGGCACGATAGCACAACGAACCGCGACCTGCTCTTGGCCGTCGTCTGCACCACTTCGTTGGACGCATGCTCACGTCTTGCCCACCACATGCGCGTACTTTGCGCGGGCGCTGACGAGGAAAGTCTCGGGCGCTTCATCATCCAACTCGCTAAGCAAATCCACGAGATGAACTACCAGCCGTTCGAGCCTTCTCTTGCGGAAATCCTTTCGAGCAACCTCC
>JBGOUV010000377.1:0-6870 GCA_041477815.1 Terriglobia bacterium
CCGCCGAGCTGCACTTCCCGCACTCCCTCGGCCTGCTCTATTCGGCCTTCACCTACTACACGGGATTCAAGGTGAACTCCGGCGAATACAAGGTCATGGGCCTGGCCCCTTACGGCGAGCCCCGCTACGTCCAGAAGATCCTGGATGAACTGGTGGACCTCCGCGAGGACGGCTCCCTGCGCCTCAACATGCGCTACTTCCATTACTGCCAGGGCCTCACCATGACCAACCAGGCCTTCGACCGCTTGTTCGGTGGCCCGCCCCGCGCCCCTGAGTCCCCGCTCACGCAACGCGAGATGGATCTCGCGCGCTCGGTCCAGGAAGTGACCGAGACGGCCATGCTGCGGATGGAGCGCCACGTCCACCAGGCGACCGGCGAGCGGAATCTTTGTCTGGCTGGCGGCGTGGCCCTCAACTGCGTGGGAAACGGCCGCATTCTGCGCGAGGGACCCTTCGAGCGCATCTGGATCCAGCCCGCCGCCGGGGACGCCGGCGGAGCGCTGGGCGCCGCGCTCTCGGTCTGGCACCAATGCCTCGGCAACCCCCGGACGGCCGGCCCCTCCAGTATGTCCGGCTCCTATCTGGGACCGGAATTTTCGAACGACCAAATCCGCGCTTACCTCGACTCCGCCGGCGCCGCGTATCAGCAGGTGGGGCACCACGATCTGGCCGGCCGCGCCGCCGCTTTGCTGGCCGACGAGAAGGTGGTCGGCTGGTTCCAGGGACGCATGGAATTCGGCCCCCGCGCCCTGGGTGCCCGCAGCATCCTGGGCGACCCCCGGTCCCCGCGCATGCAGTCGGTGATGAACCTCAAAATCAAGTTCCGCGAGAGCTTCCGCCCCTTCGCCCCTTCCGTTCTGCGCGAGCGCGTGTCGGAGTGGTTCGAGATCGACTGTGACTCTCCTTATATGCTGCTGGTCGCCCCGATCCGCGAGCATCTCCGGATTCCCATGACCGCGGACCAGAACAAGCTGTTCGGCATCGACAAGCTGAACGTCCCGCGCTCCACCATCCCGGCCATCACCCACGTCGACTACTCCGCCCGCCTCCAGACCGTCCAGCACGAGGACAATCCCCTCTACCACGACCTGCTCCTCGCCTTCGAGCGCCTCACCGGCTGCCCGGTGCTGGTGAATACGTCGTTCAACGTGCGCGGCGAGCCCATCGTGTGTACTCCTGAGCACGCCTACACTTGCTTCATGCGGACGGAGATGGACTACCTGGTCCTCGGCGACTTTGTCCTCGCCAAGAGGGAGCAGGGCGCGTTCGCGGACTCCGGGGCCTGGCAGGAGGAGTTCCAGCTTGACTGAAATCCCGGTGTTCGGGCAAGACGGCGGCAGCAGCCGTTGCAGCCCAGCCATTTCGGAGTGGCTGGGATCTACCGATCTCGGCGAGAGGGCTCTCTCATGCCTGTAGTTGCTAGGTGCCCCAGTTGTGGCGCTTCTCTAAGCGAGACATCCGTTCTGGCGCTCGCGCCTGTGTGCGACCATTGCCGCTCGGTGATAACCACTATTGGCGGAACCTTGGGTTGACGAGCGCCTGCGGAGTAGGCGATCCCACCATCACACGAAGACGTGTGGAGGCCGATTTGGCCGTGTTCCGCGAATATCAGACGAGGTGGGTATTTAGTTGACTCTAGTTGACTCCAGTAGCCACCATGGAATTCGGGTAGGCATCTTGGCTCGTTCATCGTCTCTATTGTAGTACAACTGATATGTAGCATCTGTTGCCCCGGTCCTTGGGAAAAACCCCTGGGCGCCATCTTAGGTCTTATAATATTGGGTGGATGCGTCATGTTTGTTTTGTCTGGCCCGCTTGACCACTTTAAGGTAAAGGCAGCCAATGGCAACAAGCCGTTGGAAAATGCTCGACGTCAAAAGGTGTACGAAGACGCTATGGCCGCAGCATTGAAAGCTGCAGAACCAATCAAGGCAGCGGAGGACCACCGCCTGCGCTGTCAAATCCGTGAGTTAGAAGGACTAGCCAAGACGGTTTGCGAAAAGGAGGCGGATGTTCGTAGAATGCTGGCAACGCTCTAGTGCTGGCTTCATGTGGTTTGTTCCGAGCTCGATGCAGCAGACGAAGCGGCCTCCGGATAATCATCTCCTGGGCAAGGCATGGGCGGCGCCGCCTGACGAAGGCAGGCACCCGGCCGCCCAAAAACCGGGCGGCGGGTGATGCCCGAGTCGTTAGGCTACCGGGCTGGCGCCGGGTGTAGAATAGGGACGATGAACGTCGAGGAACTCGAAGTCGAAGCCTTGAAACTGGACCCCAAGTCTCGCGCCAAGCTGGCCGAGCGACTACTGGTCAGCCTGGATGAGCTTTCCGAACAAGAATGCGCCCAGTTGTGGGCTGCCGAAGCCCAGCGGAGAGATGCCGACATGGACGCGCATCCGGAGTCCGGCCGTCCCGCCGAAGACGTCTTTCGCGAAGCCTGGTCCAGGGTCAAGTGAGCGTGCGGGTCGGATTTCATGAAATGGCGGAACGAGAATTGAATGAGGCTGCGTCCTATTACGATGCAGAAAGACCCGGACTCGGGGCCGCGTTCCTTGACGAGATCCGGCGGTGTATCCAGTCCATTGTCGAGTATCCAGAAGCGGCACCTGAGCTTGTTCGGTCCGTGCGTCAACGGCTTGCTCGCCGGTTTCCGTACGCGGTGGTGTATTCCATCAGGCCTGCCGACATACGGGTGCTCGCAGTCATGCACACGAAACGCCGCCCGATGTACTGGGTAGGACGGGAGTAAGGGCACGAGGCGACAGCCTAACGAAGCGCTGCCAGCGACGGCCAAAACCGGGTCGCGCTCGAACGCCACGCCGTTAGATGCCTGAAACAGTATGAGCTTCACCCAGGATGATCTCATCCGGTTCTTCATGCGGGTTGGCCTTCCGGTGCCGATCGAGGGAACCTGGGTATGAAAACGACTCAAACCGACAGCACTAGCCCCCGCCAAGCCCGCAGGACCGCCCTCCTCGTCGGCGCCATCCTGCTCGCCGCCGGCTTCTGGAGCGTGTGGCGCCATCACCCCCTACGCGCCCAGGTCTTCAGCGGCCTCGGCGTCTACCTGATCCTGCTCGGGTTGGTGGCGCCCCGCTGGGCCATCCCCTTCCACGATGCCTGGATGAAGCTGGCCCACGCCCTGGGGTGGATCAACAGCCGCATTATCCTCGGCCTCCTGTACTATGGAATCTTCACCCCGCTCGGGGTGCTGCTACGGCTGATCGGGCGCGATCCCTTGAACCGGCGTCGTCCGGCCGCCGGATCTTACTGGGTCCCGCGACCCCGACCGCGGCAGGACCGCGAGCAATTTGAGAGGTTATTTTGATTTCGCTGCTTCGTGAATTCTGGTTGTTTCTGCGGCAGAACAAGAAGCTCTGGCTGCTCCCCATCATCATCGTGATGCTGATGCTGGGAGCATTGCTGATCTTCGCCCAGGGCTCGGCGCTGGCGCCGTTCATCTATACTCTGTTCTGAAAGTGCGTCAGCTCGTCCAAAACCGTAAGTCCGGCGAGATCGAGCTGGTGGAGGTACCGGCCCCGGTCTGCGGTCCCCGCACGATCCTGGTCCGTACGCTGGCCTCCGCGGTCAGCGCCGGCACCGAGCGGCACATGATGAAGCTCGGCCGGCAGTCCATGCTGCGTACGGCCTTCGAGCGTCCCGACCTGGTTTCCCGCGTCGTCACCAAGTTCCAGCGCGAGGGCTTGGCGGCCACGGTACGGGCGGTGCGTGAGAAGACCGAGCAAACCGTGGCCCTGGGCTACAGCTCCTGCGGGCGGGTGGTCGAGGTCGGGCCGGAGGTCGACGATATCGGTCCCGGGGATCTGGTCGCCTGCGCCGGTCAGGACTTCGCTTCTCACGCCGAGATCGCCGCCGTCCCCCGTACCCTGGTAGCCCGCGTCCCCGACGGTGTCGCGCCCGAGCAGGCTGCCTTCGCTACCCTGGGCGCCATCGCCATCGAAGGTGTCCGGCTGGCCCACGTCGAGCTGGGCCAAACGACGGTGGTCATCGGACTCGGCCTGCTCGGTCAGATCACCGTCCAACTCCTGCTCGCCGCCGGATGCCGCGTGGTGGCCATCGATCTGGACGAGCAGCGCGTCGAGCTCGCCCGTCAGGCCGGCGCTACTCTCGCTTTCACCAACCAAAACCTCCCCGCCGACGTCACGCCTCACGGGGCCGACGCAGTGCTTATCACCGCCGATTCCTCCTCGAACGAGCCCCTGGAGCTGGCTGCCCGCCTGGCTCGCGAGAAGGGCCGCGTCGTCGCCGTGGGCCTTATCAAGACCGATCTTCCCCGCCACGAGTTCTTCCTCAAGGAACTCGAGTTCGTCGTGTCGCGCTCCACCGGACCCGGACGCTACGACCCCTCCTTCGAGATCGAGGGCCGCGACTACCCGTATCCCTACGTCCGCTGGACCCAGACCCGGAACCTGGAAGCCTTCCTGGACCTGCTGGCCCGCCGCCGCATCACCCTGTCCCACCTCATCACCCACCGGTTCCCGTTCTCGGAGGCCCCCGCCGCCTACGAGCTATTGGTAGGTGATACGCCCCCGATGGGGATGGTCTTCGAATACCCCGACACCGCACGGTCCGTGGAGCGCAGCATTCCCCTCCAACCTCCCGCCACCGCTCCCGCCGATACCCCGGCTATCGGCTTCATTGGCGCCGGCTCGTTCGCCCGCACCGTCCTGTTGCCCGCCCTCCAGCAATATCCCCAGATCCGCCGTGTGGCCCTGGCCTGCTCCAGCGGCGTCCATGCCCGCGAGGCCGCGGAGAAGTTCGGCTTCGAAACCGCCGCCACCTCCGCTCTCGAAGGCGCGCTCGACGCCGTCTTCATCGCCACGCCCCATTCCACCCACGCCGAGCTGGTCCTGGCGTCCCTCGCCGCCGGACGCCACGTCTTCGTGGAAAAGCCCCTCTGCGTGCAGCCGGAAGAGCTCGATTTGATCGCCGCTGCCCATAGCCGGGCCGGAAAGATCCTGATGGTCGGGTTCAACCGCCGCTTCTCGCCCTTCGCCCGGGAAGCGCGCGAACTGCTCGGCGCCCGCTCCGGCGAGGCGAGCTTCCTCTATCGGATCAATGCCGGACCTCTGCCCCCCGGCCATTGGCTGGGCCGCCCCGCGGAGGGCGGCCGCATCGTCGGCGAAGTCTGTCATTTCATCGATCTGATTTCCTTCCTCATCGGCTCGCTTCCCGCCCGCGTATTCGCCTCCGGCTCGCCCGACGGCGACGTCCAGATCCACCTTACCTTGGAGGACGGTTCCTCCGGCTCCCTCCACTACGTCACGTCCAACCGGGCCCGGCTGAGCAAGGAGCGTCTCGATATTTTCGCCCCCGATCTCACCATTGAGATGGACGACTTCCTCACCGCCGTGGTCCATCATCGCGGCCGCCGCACCCAGCGCAAGTGGAGCCGCCAGGACAAAGGACATCAGGCCGAGGTAGCCGCCTTCCTCGACGCGGTCCGCCGGGGCGGCCCCCCGCCCATCCCCATGGAAAGCCTGGTGCGGACCACCCGGGCTACCTTCGAGACCCTGCGCTCGCTTCGCACCGGGCAGCCATGCGCATTCTCTACGTAAGCCAGTACTTCCCCCCCGAGATGGGAGCGCCGGCTGTGCGCGTTTCGCAGCTCTCCCGCCATTTCCACGACCTGGGCCACGACATCCGGGTGCTGACCGGCTTTCCCCATCATCCCGGCGGGCGCGTCTATCCCGGTTACCGCGGCCGCATTTGGAAGGGATTCGAAACCGACCAGTACCACGGCGTACCCGTCTACCGCACCTGGCTCTACCCGGCTCCGAACCGCGGTAAAGTCCTGCGCTCGGCCGGCTATGGGAGCTTCCTGATCTCGGCCGCCCTGCGGGGCTGCCTGCTTCGCTTTCGTCCGGAGGTGGTCATCGGTACCTCCCCCCAGCTCCTATGCGCCCTGGCCGGGAAGTGCGTCGCCCGCTGCCACGGCGCGAGGTTTGTCTTCGAGGTGCGCGACCTGTGGCCCGAGTCGCTGGTGGCGGTGGAGGCCTCCACCGAGCAGTCGCTTCTCTATCGCCTGCTTGACCGCGTCGCCCTCGGACTCTATCGGGACGCCTGGAAAATCGTAGTCGTCACCGACGAGTTCCAGCGCCGTCTCACCGCTCGGGGCGTTCCGCCGTCCCGCATCGCCGTGGTCAAGACCGGCGTCGACACCGATCGGTTCCACCCCGCAGTGCCGCCGGCGGCGCGCCCGGAGCTGGCCGGCAAGTTCGTCGTCTCTTACATCGGTACCCTAGGCATGGCCCACTCGGTTTCCACTTTCCTGGAGGCCGCCGCGTTGCTCCGCGACCGCCGCGACCTCCACTTCCTCATCGTCGGCAACGGCGCCCAGCGCGAGCGGCTCCTGGGGACCTGGCGGGACCAGCATCTCGACAACGTGACCATCCTCGACCAGCAGCCCTGGGAAGCGATCCCCTCCTATCTCACGCTCTCCGCCGCTTCCCTGGTGCACCTCAGCCGCTCGCCGCTGTTTGAAACCGTGCTGCCGTCCAAGATGTTCGAGATCATGGCGGCCGGCCGGCCGGTGATTCTGGGGGTAAAGGGTGAAGCGGAGCGCGTCCTCGGCCAGGCGGAGGCCGGCATCGCCTGCGAGCCCCAATCGCCGCCGGATCTGGCCCGGGCGGTGCTCCAGCTTGCCACTGATCCCGCCTTGTGCCGGCGTCTCGGTGAGAACGGACGCGACTACGTACTCCACCACGCCTCCTACCGCCAGCGCGCCGCCGAGTACCTCGAAGTCCTGCATGGGTGACGTCCTCGACCGCTTGGCCGCTTGGTGGTACAGCCTCCGCTATCAGGAGAGGGAACAGCTACCGGCGCGTCTCCGCTACTGGCTGGCCTGGAAAC
>JBGOUV010000196.1:0-12422 GCA_041477815.1 Terriglobia bacterium
GATTTCATTCAACGGCAGTTCGTAGACCAGCATGACGCGGCCGCCGCCAAGATGCTCGAACTTTTTCTGGGTGCCGCGCTTGTCTTCCAGCAGCTTCAAAATGCCGCCCAGGTACTCCTCCTGGGTGAGCACGCTGGCGTCGATGATGGGCTCTTCGATCTTCTCGATGTAGGAGGGATCGGGAAACTTGGTCGGGTTATCGACCTCCACCAGATTGCCGGAAGTATCGGTGATGCGGTAGCGAACGCCCGGCGCGGTGGTGATCAGGTCGATATTGAACTCGCGCTCCAGGCGCTCCTGCACGATCTCCAGGTGCAGCAGGCCCAGGAAGCCGCAGCGGAATCCGAACCCCAGGGCCTCCGAGCTCTCCGGCTCGAACCGCAGGGAGCTGTCGTTGAGGGAGAGCCTCTCCAGCGCCTCCCGCAGCGCCTGGTGAGCGTGCGGCTCGATCGAATAGAGGCCGGCGAAGACCATGGGCTTCGATTCCTGGAACCCCGGCAGCGGCTCCACCACCGCTTTGGTGTCCTCGGAGATGGTGTCCCCGATCCGCGTCTCGGCCACGTGCTTGATGTTGGCCACCACGAATCCCACCTCGCCCGCGGCCAGCTCCTCGCAGGGAAAACTCTTGGGCGTCCGGTAGCCCAGACCCTCCACCTCGTATACCCGCCCGCTGGACAGCATCCGGATGTTGGTCCCCACCCGCAGGCGGCCGTCCACCACCCGGACCAGCAGGACTACCCCGCGGTAAGAGTCGAACCAGGAATCGAAGAGCAGCGCCCGCAGCGGGTCGTCCGGCGATCCCTTGGGGGGCGGGATCCGCTTCACGATGGCCTCCAGGGTCTCGTGAATACCCAGACCCTGCTTGGCGCTGGCCATCACGGCGTCCTTGGCGTCCAGGCCGATCATGTTCTCGATCTGTTCCTTGACCTTGTCCGGCTCCGCCGACTGCAAATCGATCTTGTTGATTACGGGAATGATTTCCAGGTTGTGATCGAGGGCTAGGTAGGTATTGGCGAGGGTCTGGGCCTCGACGCCTTGCGAGGCGTCCACCACGAGCAGCGCCCCGTCGCAGGCGGCCAGGCTGCGGGATACTTCGTAGGAGAAGTCCACGTGGCCCGGCGTATCGATCAGGTTCAACTGGTACGTCTGGCCGTCGTCGGCCAGGTAGGCCAGGCGCACGGCGTGGGCTTTGATGGTGATGCCCCGTTCTCGCTCCAGGTCCATCGAGTCCAGGACCTGTTCCATCATCTCGCGCTGGTTCAGCGTGCCCGTGGCCTCGAGAAGACGGTCGGCCAGCGTCGACTTGCCGTGGTCAATATGGGCAATGATGGAGAAATTGCGGATCAGGGAACGGTCAATGGCCACTGACTATCCAAGTTAGCACAGACACCTGTTAAGAGTGGCGCAGCGTCGGGGTGGTAATGGGTCAGTTTGCCCCGGAGGACGAAATGGACCGCTAGCCCACTGGGGTAACTGACCCACTACCGTCGGGTTTTTGGTCTGGCCGGGCGACGGCTCAACGAGCTTCGGACGGGCGCCGTCAAGGGCATCGCTGCCGCGGAGGCTTTCCCGGAAGGCGCACCAAGCCCTCCCGCGGTGAAAGTCGAATTCCACCCCCAGGCTGAAGGCGAGATGATCGAGTCGGGGCGCTGCTGGGAGCAAAGATCCGGGGGCCTCGGTACGGATCTGGTTGCAGCCGAATCCAGCAGTTCCCGAGCACGCAGGCTCCATCAAGAGGGCAGGCATTCGCAGAGCGTTTCCGGAGTGCAGCATGGGCCTGCGGCCCACCAAAGGTGATGAAGACGCGGCCGGTGCGGCCGGGCAGTTTCGCCGGTTCTTCGCCGCGTCTTCAACGGAGCTGAACTGGGAAGTCTGGCCGCGCTCATAAGGAATTGGTGGCGACATCCAGCAGGAGCGAGAGCACGGACCGCGTCTCGACCGGGTCCACCAGGGCATCCACATGGAACCGGGCGGCGGAATAGCGGGCGTCCAGCCAGCGCTCGTAGTCGGCGCGGGTTTGGTCTATCGCTTGTTGCAGGTCTTCCGGGGGGACTTGGCCGGACGCGCGGATCCTCTCCAGATCGGCGGCGTAGAGCGCCTGGATGGCGGATTCGCCCTCCATCACACCTACGCGGGCGGTGGGCCACGAGAGCGTAAAGCTGGGGTCGAAGCCTTGTCCGGCCATGGCGTAGTAGCCCGCGCCGCTGGCGTGGTTGAGGGTCACGATCAGGCGGGGGACTTGGGCGCAAGACATGGTCTCAACCATTTCGGCCCCGGCCCGGATGATGCCGCTCTGCTCGGCTTCCAGGCCGACCATGAAGCCGGAGATGTCCTGGAGGTAGATCAGCGGATAGCCTTGGCGGCTGCACGTGTCGACAAAATACGACACCTTGCGCGCGGATTCCGTGTACAGGATGCCGCCGATGCGGGCTTTGCCGTCCGCCTGGAGAAAGCCGCGGCGGTTGGCGATCACGCCCACCGGGAGACCTTCCAGGCGGGCGTTGGCGCAGAGGATTTCGGGGGCGAAGTCGGGCATGAACTCCAGGTAGGCTGCGCGGTCGAAGAGGCGGGCGACGATCTCCTGGATCTCGTAGGGGAGCCGATGGTCGGTGGGCAGGACCTCGTAGATTTCAGATTCGGGGAGGAGCGGTGGGGTCGCGGGTTGGCGCGCGGGGGGCGGGCGCCGGGGGAGGTCGGCGACGAGGCGGCGGACCAGGTCGAGGCAGGCGGGGTCGTCTGGGGCGCGGTAGTGGGCTACGCCGCTAATGGCAGTGTGCATTTGAGCGCCGCCCAGCGACTCGGCGTCGACGACTTGGCCAGTGGCGCCTTTAACCAGGTTAGGGCCGCCCAAGCCCATGAAGCTGGTCTTCTCGACCATGATGATGACGTCGGAGAGGGCCGGCAGATAGGCCCCGCCGGCGATGCAGGGGCCCATGACGGCGGCGATCTGGGGGACCTTCAACTCGCGGCGCATTTTGGCGTTGTAGAAAAAGATGCGGCCGGCGCCGTATTGGCCGGGGAAGATGCCGTCCTGGTAGGGGAGGTTGACGCCCGCGGAGTCGACCAGGTAGACGATGGGGACGCGGTGGCGCATCGCCACTTCCTGGGCGCGGAGGATCTTGGTGATGGTCTCGGGCCACCAGGCGCCGGCTTTCACTGTCGCGTCGTTAGCCACGACCACTACCGGGCGCGATTCGATGCGGCCGAGGCCGGTAACGACGCCGGCGGCGGGAGCTTGGCCGTCGTAGAGGTCGTGGGCGACCAGGAGACCGATCTCGAAGAAGAGCGAGCCCGGATCGAGCATGCGCTGAATCCGCTCGCGGGCGGTGAGCTTGCCGGCGCGGTGCTGGCGGGCGATACGCTCGGGGCCGCCGCCCTGGCGAAGGCGGTCTTCCAGGGTGTGAAGCTGGTCGACCAATAGACGCATGCGTTCGGTGCGGGCGGTGTGCTCCATGGCGGCTCTGGAGGGATGGTAGCATTCGGGTCATGGGTCATGGGTGTTGGGTGTTAGGATTGTGAGCTATGCGGAAATGGATCGTCGTGTGGGGACTGGTCACTGGCCACTGGCCACTGGCCACTGTGTGGGCGCAGGAGCCGGCGCGGTACCAGATACGGCGGGCGGCGGGGCCGGTGGTCCTGGACGCCAAACTGGAGGAGAAAGCCTGGCAGGTGCCGCCGGTTTCGCCGTTTCAGTTCAACCGGTGGACGGAGGGCGAGAAGGAGCCCACCGTAGCCCGGATGGTCTGGGATGACACCAACCTCTACGTTGGGTATTACTGCCACGACAAGCACATCTCGGCTTACGTGACCGAGCGGCACGGCCCTGTGTCGCAGGACGACTGTGTCGAGATATTCCTGTCGCCGAATCCCGAGAAGGTGAAGAACTACTACACCTTTGAGATCAACGCCATCGGGACGATGTTGAACCGCTGCCGGACCGATTGGTGGAAGGGTCCGCCGACGTGGGAGCCGGAGGGGGTGCGGTACCGGGCCACGTTTCAGGGGCAGGCCAAGAAGGACGAGCAGCCCGGCGACGACCATTGGGTGCTGGAGCTGGCGATCCCCTTCAAGAACTTCGAGCGGGACGCCGCCCATACGCCGCCCCGGGTGGGAGACCGCTGGAGGCTGAACCTGAACCGGCTGGGGGGCAAGACCAATAAACAATCGAGCACCTGGTCTCCGCTGGGGCCCGAGGTGCGGAGCTTTCATACGCCCGAAGCTTTTGGGTGGGTAGAATTTCGCGATTAACCTAACCGGCGGCGGCCGGGGCAGTCTAACGAACTGGATGGAAGGCGACGAAGCGGCCCTCGCCCGGGCGCGTGCCGGGGATCGGGACGCGTTCCGCGAGTTAGTGGAACGCCACAGCCGTGCTGTCTTCCGCCTGGGATATCGCATGACGGGAAACGAACCGGACGCGGAAGAGGTGGTGCAGGAAGCCTTTCTGCATGCCTGGCGGTGGATGGGCCGGTTTGAATCGCGGTCGGGGTTCGGGACCTGGATACACCGGATCGCGGTGAATTGCTCGCTGGACGTGCTGCGCAAGAGGCAGCGCCGGGGGGAAAGGGAACAAGGCTCGGAGGACGGATTCGACTGGCTTCCGTCCACGGCGCCGGGTCCGGAGCGGCTGGCGGGGAGCACGGAGCTGCGCGAGAGGGTTCGTGAGGCACTGGAGGAACTGAGTCCACTGGAGAGGGCCGCGTTTGGGTTGCGTCATTTTGAGGGTCTGCGGATTGACGAGATTGCGCGGCGGCTGGATCGGCGCGAGGACGCCACCAAGAACTGTATTTTTCGGGCGGTTCAGAAGTTGAGGAGGGCGCTGGGCGAGTATGCGACATCCCGGTGAAGAGGAACTGATCCTGTATTACTACGGGGAGCATCCGGCCTCGCACAAGGTAAACGCCCATCTGGCGGCGTGCGGGGGGTGCCGGGAGGAGTATGAGGGGATCGTAGCCACGCTGGCGGCGGTGGGGGACGATGTCCCGGAGCGTGGGGAGGGATATGGCCGGGAAGTGTGGGGGAGGCTGGTCGGCCGACTCGCCCCCTCGCCCCAGTCGCCCCCTCGCCTTTGGTGGGTGGCCTGGGGAGCGGTGGCGGCGATGGTGGTGTTGGCCGTGATGGCCGGGAGAGTGGGACCCCAGCGCCGGCCGGAGGAGCCGGTACGGTGGGAGGAAGTGCAGCAGAGGATTCTGCTGTCCGATGTCGGCGAGCACCTGGAGCGGGCGGAGGTGGTGCTGGCGGAAGCGGCCAACGGCGGCGAGGAGCGCGTGACCGACGACTTGATCGAGGCCAACCGGTTGTACCGGCAGGCGGCGGTGGGGGCGGGCGAGACGTCGGTGGCGGCGGTGCTGGAGGACTTGGAAAGAACGCTGCTGGAGATGTCGCACAACGATGGAACCCCGGAGTTGGACGAGATGGTATTCAAAGTACGGGCTACGGCGACACAGGTGCGGGCCCGGGAATTGGAGGCTGGACGTGACAAAGGTCGTTCTTAGGATGGCGGTGGGGGTGGTGCTGGCCGTGATGGCGGCGCCGGGGCAGTCGCGGGGCTCGGACCGGGCGTATTCGCAGGCCATGCGGGCGCTGGAGCGCCGGGAGTGGGAGCGGGCCGTAGAAGGTTTCAATGAAGCGGTGCACGCCGGTGGCTCGCGGGCGGATGGAGCGCTGTACTGGAAGGCCTTCGCTCAAAACAAGCTCGGACAGCGGGAGCAGGCCCTGGCCACCATCGAGGAATTGCGCCAGGCGCATCCGGCGAGCCGGTGGCTGAACGACGCGAAGGCCCTGGAAGTGGAAGCGCGGCAGGCGGCCGGGAGGCCCGTCTCCCCGGAGACCGAGGAAGACGAGGACGTCAAACTGATGGCGCTCAACAGCCTGGTGCAGTCGGATCCGGAGCGGGTGGCGCCCATACTCGAAAAGCTGCTGAAGGGGCCGGCGTCGCCGAAGTTGAAGGAGCGGGCCCTGTTCGTGATGAGCCAGAGCCGGTCGGGGAAGGCCCGGGAGATGCTGGTCGCGGTGGCGAAGGAGTCGAATCCGGATCTGCAACTGAAGGCGATCCACTACCTCGGGATCATGGGCGGCCGGGAGAACCGGCAGTTGCTGTCGGAGATCTACGCCGGCTCGAGCGAGGCCGGGGTGAAGCGCGCCATCCTGCACAGCCTGATGATCGCCGGGGACAAGGAGCGGGTGCTGGCGCTGGCAAAAGAGGAGAAGCAGCCGGAGTTGCGCCGGGAGGCGATTCACCAGTTAGGGGTGATGGGCGCGCGGGCGGAGTTGGCGGAACTGTACGCCCGGGAAGGATCCGTGGAGGTGAAGGAGCAGATCCTCAACGCGCTGTTTGTGGGCGGCGACGTGGATCGGCTGCTGGAGCTGGCCAAGACCGAGAAGGAGCCGCGGCTGCGGCGGGGGGCGGTGCGGACGCTGGGGACCATGGGGGCGAAGCGAACCGGCGAGGCGCTGGTGGCGATGTACGCGAACGAGACCGATACCGCGATCCGTCGCGAGGTGCTGAACGCCCTCTTTATCCAGGGGAACGCGGCCGCGCTCATCGATGTGGCGCGTAAGGAGACCAATGCGGAGCTGCGCAAGGAGGTGGTCAAGAAGCTGTCGGTGATGCGGAACCGCGAGGCCACGGAGTTCATGTTGGAGATTCTGAACAAATGAGAAATCTGGCGTGTTTGGGACTATTGGTGGTCGTCGGGGTCCTGGCGCAGGAGGTCCGGGTCCGAAACGGGCAAGTAGAGGTGCGCGAGGGGACCTGGCGGACGGTCGTCCAGGGAGAGAAAGGGCCGGCCTGGATAGGGTACGCCGTGGACGGCCGGGGCGGGGGGTGTTGGGAGGAGGGGTGTTGTAAGGGAGTGGTGCGGCTGGAGCCGGCCGGACGCGTGGCGATCCTGTATCGGGTCGTGGAGGGGAAGATCGAGAAGGTGCGCTTCGCATCAGTGGACTGCGAGATAGACGCCGGCGGCTTGAAAGTGGTCTGGCTGAACGGGGTGCGGGGCGACGAGAGCGTGCGGTGGTTGGCGGAGATGGCCGAGGTACGGGGAGCGGTTCCGGCGCTGGGGATGCATCGGGGCGCGGGGGAGGTGGAGGCGTTGGCAGGGCTGGCTCAGAAACACGCCACCGGCCGGGTGCGGGGGGACGCTCTGTTTTGGCTGGCACAGCGGGCCGGCGAGAAGGCGGTGGGCACGATTACGGAAGCAATCGACCAGGACCCGGACACGGAGGTCAAGAAACGCGCGGTTTTTGCGTTGAGCCAGCTTCCCAAGGGCGAATCCGTGCGTCTACTCATCCAGGTTGCCCGAACCAACCGAAACCCGGTAGTGCGGAAGCAGGCCTTCTTCTGGCTGGGGCAAAGCCGGGAGCCTGCGGCGCTGGATTTCCTCGAAGAGATCCTGGGAACACGGGGGAAGGGTAATGCGTACTAGACCCCAGGAGGGTGCCCAATGACGAATGGCGGAGACGCGCTGATCCGGTTGGAAGCGGTGACCAAGGTCTTTACGACCGACGAAGTGGAGACCCACGCCCTGGCCGGTATCCAGATGGAGATCCTGCGGGGCGAGTTTGTGTCGATCGCGGGACCATCGGGGTGCGGGAAGTCCACGCTGCTGAGCATCCTGGGGTTGCTGGATACGCCTTCGGACGGGGGGTACTGGCTGAACGGCAAGGCCGTGGAGAATCTGAAGCTGAATGAAAGGGCGCGGATCCGGAACCGCGAGATCGGGTTCATCTTCCAGGCGTTCAACCTGATCGGGGACTTGACCGTGTATGAGAACGTGGAACTGCCCCTGACCTATCGGGGGATGCCGGGGACGGAGCGCAAGAAGCTGGTCCTGGAGGCGCTGGAGAAGGTGGGGATGACGCACCGGGTCAAGCACTACCCGTCGCAGCTTTCGGGGGGTCAGCAGCAGAGGGTGGCGGTGGCGCGGGCCTTGGGCGGGCATCCGTCGATTCTGCTGGCGGACGAGCCCACCGGCAACCTGGATTCGGCCAACAGCAATGCCGTGATGGACCTGTTGAGCAGCCTGCACCAGGAAGGGGCCACCATCTGCATGGTCACCCACGATCCGCGGTACGCCGACTACGCGGACCGCAAGGTCCATCTGTTTGACGGGCGAATCGTGGAAGACAACGTCAAAGTCGCCTAGCTTCTAGTAGTGCGGCCACTCCCGAGTCACTCCACGCCCCCATATCACGGCCGCAGCAGCTTCCGGTCCAGCATCCATTCCTGCAACCGGTCAGTCCACGTCCCCACCGGCATCGGATTCGGCCGGAAGCCGAAGCCGTGCCCGCCGCCGGCGTAGATATGCATCTCCGACGACACGCCCTGTTTCTGCAAGTCGAGATAGAGGTTTACCGTGGTCACCACGTGGGACCGGTCGTCATCGGCGCAAACTAGAAAAGTCGGAGGCGCGTCCTTGGGGACGGTGATGGTCTCGCGCCGGAATCCCGGATAGACCACGATGGCAAAATCCGGTCGCGAGCCGGCGCGCTCTACGGCGTCGCTGGAGCTGTCGTTGCCGGCGTCGAAGCGGGTCTCGATCAGGGCCGCGACCTCGCCTCCGGCGGAGAAGCCGATGAACCCGAGGCGGCCCGGATCGACGCCCCATTCCTGGGCGCGGCTGCGCACCGTCCGCATGGCGCGGGCGGCGTCGGCTAGGGCGTTCGCCTGCACGGTGTAGCGCGACCCGGGCGCCCGCGCCAGCCGGTACTTCAACACGAACGCCGCCGCCCCCCGGGCGTTGAACCAGTCGGCGATTTCGTAGCCTTCCTTGTCGATGACGAGCTGCGAGTGGCCGCCTCCCGGCGCGATGACCACGCCTGTCCCATTCGCCTTGCCCTGGGGCGGGAGGAATACATAGATCGACGGATAGTGCACCACGGTGAACCGCTTGGGCAGCTTGGGGTTGTCGGAGGCTTGAGAAACCTCCGACGCCGTCTCTCCCTCGGACCCCGGCGCGGCGCCCGGCCACAGCCGGATTTCCTCGCCGCGCTCGGCGGCCAGCAGCCACCCGGAAAGGGCGATGCAACAGAGAACTTGTTTGGTCATCATAGCGACTCAGTCTACCGCAGACAGGTTGGGATCGATGCGGGTGGCCAGCAGGGCGGCCACCAGACACATGGCCGACGCTACTAGAAACGGCCAGTTCCAGCCCAGGTGGGTCGCCAGGTAACCAATCGCTACCGCCGAGATGGCCCCGCCGATGTTGCCCAGGGTGTTCATCACCGAGGAGACCGAGCCGGAATAATCGCCGCCGATGTCCAGGCAGATGGCCCAGGAGACGGCGACGGTCAGCTCGAGGCCGGCCAGGGCCAGGGTAAGGCAGAGGAGGCCGGTGGAGGGGTCCTTGGCGAGAACGCCGGGGATGAGCGAGATTCCGGCCAGGGCGAAGCCGATCATGGAGACGATCAAGCGCCCGCGCCGCAGATCCCCGAAGCGGTGCGCCAGGTGGTCGGAGATCCAGCCCCCCAGCATGTTGGTTACGGTGGCGGCAATCAGCGGGAGGCTGGCGGCCAGGCCCATTTTGAGCTGGTTGAAGCCGCGGGCTTCCACCAGGTAGGTGGGGAGCCAGAACAGGTACATCCACAGCACCCAGCCGTAACAGAAATACATCGAGGAGAGGAACCACAGGTTGCGGCTGCGCAAGATGCGACGCCAGGGGACCATGATCTTGCCGGCGGGCTTGGCCGTGAAGCCGCTGCCGCGCAGGATGTCGAGTTCCTCCGCGTTGACGCCGGGGTGGTCCTGGGGATAGTCGCGATAATACAGATACCAGCCGGCCGCCCAAAAAACGCCGCCGATGCCGAAGAGGTAGAAAACCCAGTGCCAGGAGAGTTGGGTGATGAGGAAGACGACGAGGGGGGGCGTGACGGCGGCGCCGAAGCGGGAGCCGGAGTGCTGAAAACCCTGACCGAAGGCGCGCTGGGCCACCGGGAGCCAGCGAACCAGGGCTCGGGAGGCGGCGGGGAAGGCGGCGGCTTCGCCCATCCCGAAAAGGAAGCGGGCCAGGGCGAGCGAAAGCGCGCTGGACGAGAAACCGGTGGCGACGGTAAAAACCGACCACCAGGCCATGGCGCCGCCCAGGACCAGGCGGGGGCCGAAGCGGTCGGCCATCCAGCCGCCGGGAACCTGGAAGAGCGCGTAGGCGAAGTTGAACGCCGAACTGGACCACCCCATGGTGATCTTGTCCAGGTGGAACTCCTTCATGATGGTGGGGGCGGCCGAGCCCATGCACACCCGGTCCATGTACATAATGAAGGCCGTGAGAAAGGTCAGGAGCAGCACCTTGTAACGGACGCGGGTCGCCGGCATCTTGGGCATTATAGACTGGAGGGGATGGAGATTGAACTGATCGTTTTTGATCTGGATGGGACCTTGATCGATTCGAAGGTCGATCTGGCCAACGCCGTGAACGCGACGCGGAGGGACCTCGGCCTCGAGCCGCTGCCGGAAGCGCTGGTGTTTTCCTATGTCGGCAATGGCGCTCCGGTATTGATTCGGAAAGCCTTGGGGGACGGCTATCCGGAGGAGCAGTACGCTATGTCACTGCAATTCTTTTTGCAGAACTACCGGGAGCACATGCTCGACCACACGCGCTTGTATCCGGGCGCGCGGGAAGCGCTGGACCGGATGCGGGAGACGGGCCTGAAGATGGCCGTCCTGACCAACAAGCCGGTGCGGTTCAGCCGGGATCTGCTGCGGGGGCTGGGGGTGGCCGAGTACTTCGCGGTGGTGTATGGGGGGAATAGCTTCGAGACCAAGAAGCCGCATCGCGAGGGATTGGACAAGATCATTGAGGAGCTGGGCGCGCGCGCGGAAACAACCCTGGTAGTAGGCGACAGCGCGGTGGACGTGCGCACGGCCCGCAACGCGGGAGCGCTGGCCTGCGGCGTGACCTGGGGATTTCAGCCGGAGACGCTGGCCGAGGAAACGCCGGATTTCCTGGTGGGGAACTGGGAGGAGGTGGCCGATGCAGCCACTCGAGATCGATCCTGAGTGGAACCGTCTGGCTCTCGAGGCAGCCGCTCAACGGTATCCTGAGTTTGCCGGGCGCGCCGTGCGCGTAGTAGCACGGCCGCTCTTGCGAGGATTCGCCTGGCAACTGGAGTGGAAGGAACCTCCACCGCCCGGGCAAGCAGCGTGGGAGTTTCAGAACACGGCGGTCCGGGCCTACAAAAGGCTGGCGGGAATCACGGAGTAGCAGGGAGGTGTTACAATTCTCCCAACGATGAAATACTGGGCCTGTTTCTTTCTCTCTGCCGGACTCCTGGCCGCCGCCCCCATAAAGCTCACGGTGGTCCCTGCCAACCCCCTGTTATTCGGCAAAGGAACCCGCCAGCCTCTGCTGGTGGTTGCCCACCACCCCGACGGCTCCGCCGAAGACGTCACCACCCGCGCCTCCTTCCGCTCCGACAAGCCCGCCATCGTCTCCGTCGACGACCGCGGCCTGCTGCGCGCCGAGGCCAACGGCGGCGCGGCCATCCGCGTCGCCTATCAGGGCCTGGAATCCTCGACCACCGCCCTGATCCAGCGGGCCGGCGCGCCCCTGCCCCCCAGTTTCACCGCCGACATTCTGCCGGTCCTCACCAAGATCGGTTGCAACGGCGGAAGCTGCCACGGCGCTCTCAACGGGCAAAACGGGTTCAAGCTGTCGCTGTTCGGTTACGAGCCCGAGCCCGACTACGCCATGATCGCGGGCAAGCGCCTCAACCTCGCCGACCCCGCCCGGAGTCTCCTGCTCCAAAAGCCGACGTTCCAGGTCGCCCACGGCGGCGGCCAGGTCCTGCGCCTGGGTTCCCCCGAGTACACCACCCTGCTCGACTGGATCCGCTCCGGCGCCAAGCGCTCCGGCAACGACGAGCGCCGCATGACCGCCCTGCGCGTGACTCCGGCCGTTCCGGTTCTCTACGGCAAGGACGCCAAGACGCGCCTCCTGGTCACCGCCCATTACTCCGACGGCACCGAGGGCGACGTGACCAGCCTGGTCAAGTTTCAGTCGAACGACGATTCGATCGCCGCCGTCACCCCTGACGGCGTCGTCTCGGCTCAGCGCGGCGGCGAGACCGCCATCGTCGTCCGCGGACCCGGCGTCGCCGCCGCGGCCAAGGTGGGCGTCGTACTCGAGCGCCGCCGCGTCCCCCACCTCGCGTCCGCCAATTTCATCGACGTGCACGTCTTCGCCAAGCTCCAGGCCCTCGAAATCCCGCCCTCGGAGCCGTGCGACGATGCCGCCTTCCTCCGCCGCGCCTACCTCGACATCATCGGCCTGATCCCCACCGCCGCCGAAGCCCGCCAGTTCCTCGGCGACCAGTCCCCCGACAAGCGCGCCAAGCTGGTGGACGCCCTCCTCCAGCGCCCCGAGTACGCCGACTACTGGGGCCTCTACTGGGGTGACCACCTCAGCAATACTAAGCAGCTCCTTTACAAC
>JBGOUV010000295.1:0-8745 GCA_041477815.1 Terriglobia bacterium
CCGGGTGGTGGAGATGGCGGCCGGGCGGGGCATCGACATACGGCCGGCGGTGTCGTGGGATGCGGTGCATGGCCGGGTGATGCCGGTGTCGCGGACCCGGAGGCTGGCCGTACTCGGCGGGGGGACGATTCCGGACCGGGGGCTGTATCCAGTGTACCTGGAAGGAAAAAGAACCAAACTCGGAGAGCTGGATGAGGAGTTCGTGTTTGAGACGCCGGTGGGGACGGCGTTCGTGCTGGGATCGAGCGTCTACCGGCTGAAGGAGGTCACTCCGCATCACGTGGTGGTGGACCCGGCCCCGGGCGCGTTGCTGCCGAAGCTGCCGTTCTGGAAGGGGGAAGGCATTGGCCGGAGCTATGAGCTAAGTCTGGAGCTGGGACGGTTCCGCCGGGAATACGACGACGCGGCGGAGTGGCCTCGCCTCGATCGGCGGAGCGCCTGGAACCTGCGCGAGTACTACCGCCGCCAGCAGGAGGAAGCGGGACCGCTGCCGCACGACCGGCGCATCCTGGTCGAGACCTTTCCCGACGAGCTGGGGAACTGGCGGATGGCGATTCACGCGGTGTTCGGAAAGCGGGTCAACGCGCTGCTGGAGATGGTGGCGGCGCGGCGGGCCGGGCCGTGCGAATCGATGTCGACCGATGACGGCATCCTGCTCGTGTTTCCGGAAGGCGACCGCCCGGGAGCGAATCCGCTGCGGGGCTGGAGCGCCGGGGAGGCGGCCGAGCAGGCCAAGGAGGAAGTGCTGGGGTCGGCGATGTTCGCCACGCAGTTCCGGCACTGCGCCGAGCGGGCGCTGGTGCTGACGCGTCCACTGCCGCATCGGCGGGCGCCACTCTACCTGAACCGCATCCGGGCCAATAACCTGCTGGCGCAGGCGACGAAGTTCCCGGAATTTCCGTTGATCGGGGAGGCGGCGCGGGAGTGTCTGGAGGAGGTGCTCGATTACGAGAACTTCCTGCGGGTGGCGGGCGGGATCGAGTCGGGCGAGATCGAGCTGGTAGAGGTGGAGCGGACGCAGCCGTCGCCTTTCGCCGCGGCGATGCAGTTTGGGTTTGTCGGGGCGTTTATGTACGACTTTGACGCTCCCTCGGCCGAGCGGGCGGCGCAGTTGCTGGCGGTCAACCGCGAGGTCCTGGCGCAGGCGCTGTCGGCGGCGGAGTTGGGACGACTGCTCCGGCCGGAAGCGGTGCGGGCGGTCGAGGAGGAGCTGCAGTACCGGACGCCGCTGCGGCGGGCGCGGTCGCCCGAGGACCTGCTGGAGATCCTGGTGCGGGTGGGGGATCTGACGGCGGCCGAGGTAGCGAGGGTCTGCGAGGGGGACGGGTTCCTGGAGGCCCTGGCAGCCGATGGCCGGGTGATGGAGATCGAACCGGGGCGATGGATTGCGACCGATGATCGGGCCCACTACGAGGGCGGGGCGGACGCGTATGTAGTGCAACGGTGGATCGACACGCATGGGCCGTTTCGCCGCGAGGATCTGGAGGCCAGGTTGGGGTGGACGGGCGAGCTGCCGGAGTGCGTCCCGGTGGAGGACCGCTGGTGCGCGCGCGCGGTGTTGCAGCGGATTCATCGGGCCTCGCTGGGAATTCTGCGGCGCGAGATTGAGCCGCGTCCGGTGGAGGTGTACGCCAGGTTTGCTCTGGAGTGGCAATACGTGACGCGGCGCGGGCAGTTGGTGGACGTCCTGGAGAAACTCGAGGGTTTTCCGCTGCCGGCAGAGGCGTGGAGAGACATAGTGGGACCGCGGCTGGGGGATTGGAAGGACCTCGACGAAGCCGTCCGGGCGGGCGACGTGGTGGCGGCGGGCTTGCGGCCGGGCTGGTTCGCGCTGGTGGGCCGTGGGCGGGCGGGGCTGTTTTTGCCGGAGACGGGGGAATTGGGGAAGGGGGCGAAGACGCTGCTGGAGTACGTGACCGAGCAGGGCGGAGCGTCTCTGATGGAGATCCGGCGGGAGACGGATTTGGGGCTGGCCGCGATCAACACGGCGCTGGCGGAGCTTTTTTGGGGCGGACGCATCACCTGCGACTCGCTGCGGGAGATCGAGAAGCTGGGACGGCCGCGACGAGCGGACAAGGAGGCGGAACCGTCCAAGCTGGTGTTGGTCGACCCGCTGGAGCGTCCCACCCGGCGCGAAGCGGTGGCGCGATTTCGGCAGGCGTTCCGGCGGTTGCCGGGCTGGGAGGGTCGTTGGAGCGTGCTACGGCGCAAGGCGGTGGCGGAGGAGGCGCGGAGGGAGGAGCTAGCCCGGGTGGCGCTGGCGCGCTACGGGGTGTTGGCGCGGGAGTGGTGGCGACTGGAAGACCCGATGTTGACCTGGACCCAGATCTATCCGGTGCTGGAGAAGATGGAATGGCGCGGCGAACTGCGCCGGGGACATTTTGTGGCGGGACTGGCGGGGATGCAATTCTGTTTGCCGGAGGCGGTGGAGAAGCTGCGATCGGTGGGCGCGACGGGACAGGTGACGCTGAGCGCGTGCGATCCGGCGAATCCATATGGGCCAGAGGTAGTGCGGCGGCGGCCGTCCAATCGGGTGGTGTTGCGGGAGGGACAGTTCTTCAAAATCGAAACGAGTAGCTCGCCTTGACGAGGACCAGCGGCCAGTCACCGTGGAGGGGTGGAGGGTCCAGGCGAGGAAGGCGGGACGGGGTCCATTTCCTTGCAGGGGGAGCGGGAGTCCTCGTTGGACGGATGGAGGATGCGATTCTCATACCGACCGTGAGCGTACCGTGGGATGCGCCCGACCTCCCTCGGCTGCGCAACTCCCACAGCTTTCGCGCCTCGATGATACACCGGGCGCTTGCGCCAGAATCCCGACGCATGTCTCTCGGCTGGAACGCGGGCGTTCGCGGGTGCGTTACAGCCAGCGAATCGCCGGCAACCGGCCCAGCTTCTTGAAGTCGGGGTCCCCCGTGACCAGCTCGCCGCTCTGCAGGATGGCCAGCGCGGCCGCAAAGCTGTCGGCGTAGATGAGCGCGTGCTTGGACTTCAACTGGGCAGCGAGCCGGGTCATGGTCCAGTCCGCTGCCGCGAGTGTGACGCCCGCCTCGAGAATTTCCGCTACCCGGGCGTCTGCTTCCGCCTCCGAGCGTCGGCGGGCCACGGTGTACCAGACTTCGCCCATGTTCACGGTGGTGATCCAGCAGGGACGTCCGGTTCGGGCCGATTCGAGAAGCAATCTTTGAACCCGCCGGCCGGCGGCTTCTCCACCGAGTAGCGCCAGTAGGGCCCAGCTATCGAAGACCAGCGGGGACCCGGGCATTCTCCCGTTCCTTTTCGCGCGCCCGCTCCTCCGCCAGGTCCTGCACCAGCGGGAGACCCCTAAGCGCGCCGTAAAGACGGTCCAGCTTGGCTTCTACATACTCCGGGGTAAGCGGTTGCACCACGATGCGCCCGTTCTCTTCGTGAACCCGGACGCGACTCCCCTTGCGGAGGCCGTACTTGCGTCGCAGCGAAACGGGTATTACGATCTGCCCCTTCGGTGTAACTTTCTGCATGGAGTAGTACTTCCACCAGAAAGTATACCGCGGCAGACCTCACGCCGTCAGCACCTCCCGCAGCCGCCGGGCCACGATCTTATGCTCGTCGCCCCGCAGCGTCCACATCGAGACCATCAAGCCTCGCTCCCCGCGCTGCGACACCGCGATGGACGGCTCGCCTTCGAGCAGTTGCTTGACCACCTCGCGGGCGGTGCGCTTGCCCTCCCAGTCGATCTTGACGTGGGGCACATTGTTGGCGATCTCGGGCACGTGCTTCTCGGCCTTCACGCCGGACACCTTGGCCAGCGCCGCCAGGACGTGCGCCGCGCGGTCCTCCAGTTCCCGGCGCTCGGCGTCATGGTCCACTTTCAGGTAGCGCTCCACGGCCGCCAGCACGCCGATCATTTCCTCTTTGCCGACCTTCATCCCGCGTCCGATGCCGCCGCTCGGACTGATGGCCTGCTTGCCGGCCTCGATCAGGTCCTGGCGGCCCAGAAGTATCCCGGAGCACTGCGGCCCGAACAGTCCCTTGCCTCCCGAGAACGTCACCAGGTCGAAGCCCTCCTTCACGTACTGGCCCAGGCGCGACGACGGGGGCACATCGGCCGCCGCGTCGCTGAAGGTCGGGACGCCGCGCTTCTTGCCGATTTCGATCCATTCCTGGCGCTTGATCTGCCCCTCCGGGTCGGCCTTGTTGAGGAAGAACAGCATGGCGGTGCGCTCGTTGATGGCCGCCTCGGCTTCCTCGCGAGTCTCTACCCTGACGATCTTGGCGCCGGTCAGGAGCATCTGCGCTTCGTAGCCCGAGCGGTGCGTCTTCTGCTGGACAATCTCGTTCTTCAGACCGGTGGTGTCGGGAAGCTGATGGACCTTCCGCCGATCGCCCCCGGCGACACACGCGGCCGTCGCCACCGTGATGGCCGAGGCCGCCCCGGCCGTAACCATCGCCGCGGGCACGCCCAGGAGTTCGGCCACCCGCGCTCCCACCTTGTCCTGCAGCTCGGGCAGGTTCACGAAGTACCGGGACGCCTCCTCCATGGCCCGCACCACCTCGGGGGGCATAATCGAGCCGCCCAGCACGGTCACCGTACCGATGCCGTTGATCACCGGCCGGACCCCCAGCCTGGTGTAGACGTTGGCTTCCGCCAGCTTCGGTCGGGGCAGGGCCGCCACCGCCGCGCTCGCCTGCAAAAAGTTTCTTCTGCTCGCCTTTTCCATGCAAATCCTCCTGGTTCTCAACTATACTCCTCTTCAGTGGAGGTTGTGCGAATGCGATTTGCGTCCCTACTGCTTTGCGGCGTGGTTCTGCTGGCCCAGGACCGTACGCCCCTGATGCGTCCCCTGATCCGGGGGTCCCAGTACGCCGTCTCGACCCGGAAGCCCCAGGCCACCCAGGTAGCGGAGCGGATCCTGCGGGCGGGTGGCAACGCCTTCGACGCCGCCGTGGCCTCCCAGGCCGCCCTGGGCGTTACCGACAACGCCTCCAACGGCGTCGGCAGCGACGCGTTTGTCCTTATCTACGACGCCAAGTCCGGCACGGTGTTCTCCATCAACGCCGAAGGCGCGGCTCCCAAGCTCGCTACTATTGATTGGTACAAGCAGAACGCCGGCGGCAAGATTCCCGTCGACGAGGGCCTGCTGGCCGGCACCGTCCCCGGCGTGGTCGACGCCTGGTACACCCTGCTCGACCGCTGGGGCACTATGACGTTCGCCCAGGTACTCGAGCCGGCCATCGAGCTGACCGAAAAGGGTTTCCCCATCAGCGAGGGGCTGGCCAGCGGCATCCAGCGGTCCAAGAAGCTGCAAAAGTTTCCCTCCAGCCAGAAAGTCTACTTCCCCGGCGGCAAAGCGCCACAGGCCGGCGAGATCTTCCGTAACCCCGACCTGGCCCACACCTTCAAGATGCTGGTGGAGGCCGAGCAGAAGGCCAAGCGCAAGGGCCGCCACGAGGCGCTCAAGGCCGCCCGCGACCGCTTCTACAAGGGCGACATCGCCCGCGAAATGGGGACGTTCTCGGAAGCCAACGGCGGTCTATTCCGCTACGAGGACTTCGCCTCCTACGCGGCCCGCGTGGAGACGCCCGTTTCGTCCGACTACCACGGCTACACGGTCTACAAGAACCCCTCGGCCACCCAGGGCCCGGCGGAGTTGTTCGCCCTGAACATCCTGCGCGGCTACGACCTCAAGGCCATGAAGCACAACTCGGCCGACTACATCCACGTGAGCGTGGAGGCCGTGAAACTGGCCATGGCCGACCGCGAGGCCTACCTGGGCGACGCCGAGTTCGTCAAGATCCCGTTCCCGGCCCTGCTGGCGGAGCCCTTCGCCGCGTCGCGCCGGTCCTTGATTGACATGGCCCGCGCCTCCTCCGAGTTCCGTCCCGGCCGCCTCGACGAAGCGCCGCTTCCGACCCTGAGCGTTTCCCAGGGCGACTCCGACCATGAAGGCGACACCAGCTACCTGGCCGTGGTCGACCGCCAGCGCAACGCCGTCTCCTGGACCCCCAGCCTCCATTCCGGCTTCGGCACCGGCGTGGTGATGGGCAACCTGGGCTTCAGCTTCAATTGTCGTGGGGATTACTTCACACTCGACCCCAACCACCCCAACGCCCTGGCCCCCGGCAAACGTCCCCGCAGTACCCTCACCCCGACTCTGATCCTCAAGGACGGCAAACCGTTCCTGGCGGTCGGCAGCCCCGGCGGCGACGATCAGACCATGCGCATCTTCCAGACCTTCCTGAACATCGTCGAGTTCGGCATGAACGTCCAGGCGGCCATCGAAGCGCCCCGCTGGACCACCACCAGCTTCCCCTCGTCGGTGTTCCCCCACAACAGCAAGCTGGGCGAAATGGCGGTGGAGGACCGCATCCCCGTGGAGGTACGCCAGGAGCTGGAGCGCCGCGGCCACAAGCTGACGGTGCGCGGCCCCTGGTCCATGAGCGCCCTGTCGGCCATTCTGATCGACCCGGCGACTAATATCCTGTCGGCCGGCGCCGACCCTCGGGGTGATAACTACGCGCTGGCGTGGTAATGGCAGCGAAGACTTGGTCGTGCCCCCCAGGGTGCGCCGCCAAGCCGGAATCAAGGCCGGCGACACGGTAGAGTTCACGGTGTCTCGCGGCTTGATCACCATACTCGCCAAGCCGGGCAACGCCGGTTCATCGACCGCGAGATTGCCAAGGGTCTGGAGGACATCAAGAAGGTCGCATCTACGGCCCCTTCCACACCGTTGAGGGGATGGCCGCCTCCATCGACGGCAACATTCAGAAGTCCCGTCGGACGGCGAAAAGTCTAACAGCCCGTGGCAAAAGTGCCCCGCCGCGACTTGTTGGCAAATTTGCCACCGGCAAGTCGTTGATTCTACGGGGTTGAGAATCTGGCAAATTTGCCAGGCCTTATTTCTGCCACGGCTAAGCCCGTCCGATGAAGCTTGACCACCTGGACAAGGGGTTGTTGCTGCCAACAGGACAGGCTCCCGAGGATTGGGCCATGCCGGCCGCAGTGCGATCAAGCGGCCACAAGCTGAGAGTGCGCGGCCCGGTAGTCCGCTAATTGTGGTTGACGCATAGCTACACCTCATACCCTGCCTTCGGTCGGCGCCCCCGGCCACGGCACACCAGAAGCCTTCATCTTCCTGAAGAATCGTATGGACCTCCTGAGCCTGGAGATCCTATCCTTAGCTCTTGCCGCTGCCGACTCAGCATCGGCTATGGCTGCGTCCCAATTTAACAACTTCTCATCTTCTCCGGCAGTTTGACCTTGACTTTTGTTAAAATCTCTGGTATGTTCATTTAACATGTTGATTCCAAAGGACTCGATGAGCCACATGCAGTACCGATCTACCGTGGCTACGGCACAACGGGAATTGGATTTGATCCAAGACAGGATCACTGAAATCGACCAGGAGAAAGCTCAACTTGAGAGACGCGCAGAGCACCTGAGCCGCACTATCGAGAACTTGACCCCTCTTTGTGACGCTGAAGAAACCGACAGCCCCAACTTGAGGGCAGCCTGCTACCACGTTCTCCTGAACGCTGGCAGGCCGATGACAGCTCCCGAACTTCGCTTGTTCGTTCAGCAATACTTCGATTTGGGTGCATTCGGAAACCCCGGAGCCGTCCTGCATGTGAATCTGCGACGGATGCCGGACAAGGTGGAGTGGTTCAAGGGAGGGGACGGGAAGCTCTACTACCAAGCAAAAGTGCGCGGAGGGCCACCGATCACCCATGTAGGATATGTTCCGAGATGAAAAACAGAATGCGGCCCCGTAGCTCAATTGGACAGAGCACCTGTTTTGCGAACGGGGGAATGAAGGTCCGAATCCTTCCGGGGCCGCCACTAACAATTTGCCCTGCCGATAGCTTGAACTACCGGCAGGGCGCATCCTCGGGCTCGCGCCAAAGGAAGGGTTGCTTAGACCTCTTTCATTTTGGCTCTTTCGCCCGCGAAAGGCAAGGCCAAAATGAAGTGCCACACCTGCGGTACCGAATGCCGGAAGTTTGGTAAACGCGCTGGCGGGCAACGCTATCAATGCCGCCAGTGCAAACGCACTTTCACCGAAACCCGAAGCCCCTCCCTGAACGGCATGTACACGGACCTGGACACCGCGTCCAAGGTACTCCAGATGCTTGTCGATGGCTGCTCCGTTAGCACTGTCGAGCGGATAACGGAAGTTCACCACAGCACCATTCTTAAGCTCTTGGTTCTCGCTGGCGAAAAGTGCGAACGGATCATGGGCGAGAGGGTCCGCAACATCGAAGTGCGCGACGTGGAATGTGACGAAGCGTGGTCGTTCATCGGGAAGAAACAAAAGCGTGTCCGCCCCGAAGACGATCCCAACATGGGCGACTGCTATGTCTTTGTAGGAATCGAGAGGCACTCCAAGCTCGTACTTAACTTCGCCCTTGGCAAGCGGGATCAGGCCACAACCGATATCTTCATCGAGGGCCTCCGTCAAGCCACAACCCCGACACCGTTCCAGATCACCACGGACGGCTTCGCCCCCGTACCGCTCCGCGATTTCCAACACTCTTGATGATCGCGTGGATTACGCCCAACTCATCAAAGTCTACCGCGCATCCCAGGATGGGGAAGCCCGGTACTCTCCTGCCGAAGTCGCCAGCGTGGAGGTGGTCCCAGTCCTGGGCCGTCCCGATCCTGAGCGCATCTGCACCTCGATTGTGGAGCGGTCCAACCTCAGCTTGAGAATGTGCCTCCGTCGCTTTACGCGGCTCACAAACGCCTTCAGCAAGAAGTGGACGAACCAC
>JBGOUV010000548.1:0-3468 GCA_041477815.1 Terriglobia bacterium
CTGGGGATGGTGCCGGTGTTGATACAGGCGCCGCCGACACAAGACTTCATTTCGGCGATGGCCACCTTCTTGCCCAGCTTGGCGGCCTGGATGGCTCCGTGATGACCGGCCGGGCCGGTGCCGATAACCAGGAGATCGTATTGCTTCATGACATCCGCAAGGGACCCTAGAAACTATAGCATTGTAGGCCTCTTCCAGGCGTGTTCTTCGGCGGGTTTGGGGTGAGGGGTGTTGGGTGACGGCAACCCGGTGAGTGGTGGTAGAGTGCTTAGGAGGTATTTATGAGGCGCTTGCTTATTGTGGTGGCGGCACTGACGGCGGGGACGCTGCTGCCGGCCGAAGATTTCTGGGAGAAGAAGAAGTACGCGGAATGGACGGATAAGGAAGTCCGGCAAATGGTGAGCAACTCGCCCTGGGCGCGGCGGGTGGAGGTTCCGTTGGGGGCGGCGATGTCGGGCGGGGGAGGTCGCGGAGGACGGGGAGGGGGACGCGGCGGTCGTGGAGGCGGCATGGGCGCCGGAGGCGGCTTCGGCGCCGATTCGGCGGGAACGGGCGGGCCTCCCGGCGCCGCAGGGGAGGCGGGTGGCGGCTTGGGCGGCGGGGGCGGAATAGGCGCGGAAGGCGCCGGCGGACCGGCTCCCACGATGTCGGTGACGGTACGCTGGCAGAGCGCGCTGCCGGTGCGTCAGGCCCTCGTGAAGAGCCGTTTCGGAGCGGAAGCGGCCACCTCCCAGGAAGCGGCCAAGATGCTGGCCGCCCAACAGCAGTATTATATCGTGGTAATATCCGGCCTGCCGGGACGGTTCCTGGAAAGCGCGCCGCCGGGGGCCCTGAAAAACTCCAGCGTGCTCCGCCTGGGTAAGTCGGAACGGATCGAGGCCTCCGATGTCAAGGTCAGCCAGGGACAACCGCTGGCCGACGTGTACTTGCTATTCCCGCGCACCCGGGCCGTCCAGTTGGAGGACAAGGACGTCGAGCTGGTGGTAACCGGAATCGGCCCCCTGGAGGTGCGCCGGAAGTTCCGGCTGAAGGAGATGCTGTTCGACGGCAAGCTGGAACTGTAGTGGCCGGTGGCCAGTGGCCAGTGGGGAGGCAGTGTGCTGGGCACTGGACGGACACTGGACACCGTCTCTCCGCTGGACACCGGCCCCTGCTACTTGATGCCGACCACCATGGAGTCCGGGCCCAGCAGGTGCTCCACGCGGGCCTCGCGGAAACCGACCTCCCGCATCCACTGGATACAGTCGGCGCCGGTGTAGTCGAAGCCGGCTTGGGTTTCGATGAGCATGTTGAGGCTCATGAGGAGGCCGAAGGCGTTTTGGGAGCGGTCGTCGTCGATGATGCTCTCATAGACGATCAGGGCGCCGCCTGCGGGCAGGGCGTCGTAAGCCTTGCGCAGGAGGACGGTCTTTTCGTCGCGGCTCCAGTCGTGCAGGATGTGGCCCATCAGGAGCACGTCGGCGGCGGGGAGAGGGTCGGCAAAGAAGTCGCCGGGGGTGAAGCGCAGGCGGCCGGCGAGTCCGTGGCGCTCGACGTACTCCTCAAAAATAGGCGCGATCTCGGGGAGATCGAAGCCGCTGCCGGACATATGAGGATGGGCGAGAGCGATCTGGACGGCCAGGTCGCCCTGGGCGGTACCGATGTCGGCGAAGGTCTGATAACGGTCGAAGGGAAACTGCCGGGCCACCGCCAGGTTGGAGCCGTGACTGAGCCCGGTCATGGCGGACAGGAATTGCTGCAAGCGGGCGGGGTCGGCGTAGAGGGCGGCGAAGAGCGGGGTGCCGCCGCCCCTGGCTTCGTTTTGCGGCAGGCCGGTGCGCAGGGCTTCGGTGAGATGGCCCCAGAACGGATACAGGCGGTGGTTGGCCATTTCGAGCAGACCGCCGAGGTAGGTGTTTTTGCCGCGGTCCAGGTAGAGGTCGGTGGCGGGGGTGTTGTGGTACCGGCCGGCGGTGCGCCGGAGGAAGCCCAGGGCTACCAGGGCGTCCAGGAAGTCGCGGGCGGAGCGCGGGTGCAGGCCCAGGCGTCCCTGGATGGTCTCCAGGTCCTCGGGGTGTTTGGCCAGCTCGGTGAAGAGGCCGATTTCCACGGCGCTCAGCAGGGTCTTGGCGGCCCAAAAACCAAGGCCGGTCTGGAGAATGTGCTCGGGGGTGGGTTGGTCGCTCATGACGTTGGCTCCTGGAGGTGGAAGAAACAGGTGGTCCGGCTGCCACTGGTCGGGTTGCCAGCGGAAGCCATTCAGGAATTCTACACCAATCCGGAAGTCCGTCTCGCGGGCCAGGCACTGGCGGACCTGGGCGCGGGCGCGCAGATCGCCGGCCAGCAGCTCGACTTCGGCGCCGACGGGTAAGGGCGTCTCCAGGGCGATACCGGCTCCTTCCCGGCTGAGGTCTTCCAACAGGGCGGGAAGCGGGACGTCCGTCAGCACCACAACCAGGTGGGAGCACAGGTAGCGCGGATTGCGGCGGCGTTCCAGGCCGGGGTAGGGCATCTAGTTGTTAAATTATCCCTTGTGTAGACGGCAGGAATATAGTATAAAGTCGCCAAGGCCGGTGGGGTGAGCGCCGGTACATTGTCGTTGTAACGGGATGGTGTATGGGTAACGGGACCCGGGCCCGGTGGGCCTGTGCGATAGCTGTGGGCGTGCTGGCTGTGGCGGCGTATTGGCGCAGCCTGCTCTACCCCTTTATTGCCGATGACTATATCCAGATTCGTCTGGGGCGCTGGCTGGGCGACCCGGCGAAATGGCGCGATCTTCTCGCCGATCCCCTCTACCGCTGTCGGGCTACCTCGCTCTACTTGACCAACCTGACGGAGCATCTTTTCGGGCTGGAGCCTCTCGCCTATAACATCAGTTCGGTGCTGCTGCACACGGTAGTGGCGCTGCTCGTCGGGGTGTTAGCCCGGACGCTGGGGCTCGGAGCCCTGGCGGCCGCTGCGGCGGCGGGATTCTACGCCGTATACGAGGGGCACCAGGAGGCGGTGATCTGGTACTCGGCTCTGCCGGAGCAGTTGGTGGTGGGCTTCTCCGTGGGATCGCTGCTGGCGTGGCGGCGCTGGCTGGACCGGGAGCGGGGCGGAGCGGGCTGGTACGGCTTGAGTCTGGGGTTGTTTGGTCTGGCGCTGGCGTCGAAGGAGTCGGGCGTGGTGGTGGCGCCGCTGCTGCTCTGGATGGCGCTGTGGCGCCGGGCCCGCAGCTGGCCGTGGATCCTGGGGGCGGCGGCGCCTTTTGCGGCGCTGGCGGGCGCGTATGCGGCGGCCATCCTGGCAGCCCGGAGCGTGCATCAGTTCTTTTCCGACGGCACCTTCACCCTGGGACCACACGTGCTGCTGGTGTTGCCGCGCAGCCTGGCCGCCATGCTGTTTTTCTGGGGCGCGCTGGCGGCGGTGGCGGTGGGTTGGAGCCGGGTGCTGCGCTTCAGCCTGGGATGGATGGCGCTGGCGCTGGTTCCGTATTCCTTTTTGACC
>JBGOUV010000011.1:0-36746 GCA_041477815.1 Terriglobia bacterium
CGCCCGCCTTGATCCTGGTGGGGGCCATTTACTTGCGGAGCGTCCGGGTAATGGTGTGGGAGGTCAGGACGGAGGCGTTGCGGGCTTTTCTGACCTTTATCCTGATCCCGTTCTCGTTCTGCAACGGGGCGGGGGTGGCGGCGGGGTTTGGGCTGGTGCGGTACACGGGAGTGGTTTCCTGGCCGGGGGGATTGGAAGATACCCTGTGGAAGCTGGACTTTGCGGGGCTACTACAGCACCGGCCGGGGGTGGTGGCCACGGCGGTGTTCGTGCTCCTGTTTCTGGCGCTGTTCGACACCGTCGGTACGCTGGTGGGGGTGGGGAGGCAGGCGGGGTTGATGCGGGGTGGGGAATTGCCTAGGGCGGAGCGGGCGTTGATGGCCGATGCGGCCGGGACGGTGCTGGGCGCGGCGCTGGGGACTTCGACCGTGACCTGCTACATCGAGTCGGCGGCGGGGGTGTCGGACGGGGCGCGAACGGGGTTGGCCAACATGGTTACGGGGACCCTGCTGCTGGTCAGCGTGTTCTTCACGCCGCTGGCGCGGATGATTGGGGGTGGGGTGCCGGTGAATGGGGGCGTCGCATACCCGACTTTGGCGCCCGCCTTGATCCTGGTGGGGGCCATGATCATGCGGAGCGTCCGGGAACTGGAGTGGGAGGATCCGACGGAGGCGGTGCCGGCGTTTCTGACCATGATCCTGATCCCGTTCTCGTTCAGCATCGCGGCGGGGGTGGCGGCGGGGTTCGTGGTGTACGCGGCGGCGAAGGTCCTGACCGGGCGCTGGCGGGAGTGTCCGGTGCTGGTCTACGTGTTTGCGGGCCTCTATTTGTTGCAATACGCGGTGAGGTGATAAACTCAAGCCATGGACAACCAGAACGACGTCAATCGGAGAGACTTCGTGAAGGCCGGGGTCGGCGTGGCGGCCGCGGCGGCGGTGGTGGCGCGACCGCTGCGCGGGCAGGCGAAGCCGGGCCCCAACAGCCAGGTCGGCTACGGATTCATTGGGGCGGGCAGCCGCGGGCAACAGCTTCTAGGGCACCTGAGCAAGACGGCGGCCGGGCGCTGTGTGGCTATGTCCGACATCTACCGGCCCAACCTGGATAAGGGCCTCCAGACGGTGGGGGGCAAGCCCGAAGGATACTACGACTACGAAGAGCTGCTGGCGCGCAAGGACGTCGACGCGGTTTACATCGCGGTGCCGCTCTACAAGCACTTCGAGGTGACCAAGGCGGCGCTGGAGGCGGGCAAGCACGTCTTCTGCGAGAAGTCGCTGGTGTTTACGCCCGAGGAGGGTCACGAGCTGCGGGAGCTGGCCCGGAAGTACCCGGGGCGGGTGATCCAGACCGGCCTGCAGCGGCGGTACAGCCAGACCTACCAGATCGCCCGGCAGATGATCGAGAAGGGGATGCTGGGGCGGGTGACCCACATCCAGGCGCAGTGGCACCGCAACAGCGACTGGCGGCGTCCGGCCAAGGACAAGGCGCTCGAAGAGCAGTTCAACTGGCGGCTCTTCCGGAAGTACTCGGGCGGGCTGACGGCGGAGCTGGCGTCCCACCAGATCGACGTCGCCGACTGGATGTTCGGCATGACGCCGGAGTCGGTGATCGGGGTAGGGGGCAGAGACTACTGGAAAGACGAGCGGGACATCTACGACAACATCCAGTTGATCTTCACGTATCCGAAGGGCCAGAAGCTGATCTACCACGCCATTTCGAACAACGCCCACATGCCGTACAAGGGGATCCCCGAGGTGCGGGAGGTGGGCGAGGTGATCATGGGCGACGCGGGGACGCTGCATACCTCGCTGGACCGAGGTACGGGGCACGGGATGTGGTTCATCGAGCCGAATCCGCCGAAGACGCCGGGCAAGGCCGCCCCGGCGAAAGAAAACTGGACGGCGGGGGCGACGGTGATCGAGGGCGCGGTCAGTAAGGGCTTCCCGATCCTGCCGATGAGCGAGTTCGAGATGAAGGATGCGGACAGCTTCCTGTCGAAGGAGCTGAAGTTCGCCAAGCGGTGGCTGTATAACAAGGGCATCCTGGTGCCGGAGGAGTTGCGCGATCCGGTGGGGGTGGAGCTGGAAGACTTTCTGCTGCGGGTGAAGGACGGCGGCAAGCCCAAGGCGGACCTGGAGGTGGGGCTGAACGACTCGATCGCAGTGATGCTGTCGAACGTGGCGATGGACGAGGAGCGGAAGGTGAAGTTCTCGGAGTTCGAGACGATGGGGGTCCCGGGGAAGGCGGCGCCAAAGCGAAGGACTAGCGCCTGACGGCGCGGTGATGGGTGATGGGTGTTGGGTGATGGGGGCGGATCAGTAGTAGTCTGCGCAGCTTAGGTAGTAGCCGCACTTTTCGCAGAGGAGTTTGCACTTTCGGGGGATCAGGCGGGTGGAGCAGACCGGGCAGTAGACGATGGGATCTTCCTGCGTCTGAGAGACGGGTGGGGGTTGTTCGGACATGGTATACTTCCGGATCTTAACATGAGAATTGTCGTCGTAGGGCTGGCGTTGGTCGCGGGATTGGCGGGGCAGACGCTGGAGGACTCGGCGCTCCGGTATTATACGGAGCTATTGAAGCTGGATACCAGTAATCCGCCGGGGAATGAGACGCGGGTGGCGCGGTATCTGAAGGAAGTTTGTGAGCGGGAGGGGATGGCGGGGGAGTTGCTGGGGGCGGCGCCGGATCGGCTCAATTTTGTGGCGCGTTTGCAGGGGAGCGGGGAGGGGCGTCCGCTGCTGTTGATGGCCCATAGCGACGTGGTGCCGGTGGAGCGGGCGCGGTGGACGGTGGAGCCGTTTAGGGCCGTGGTGAAAGACGGCTACGTGTGGGGACGAGGGGCGCAGGATACCAAAGCGTTGCTGGCGGCGGAACTGGCGGTGTTCCTGGAGTTGAAGCGGTCGGGGGTGCGGTTGAAGCGGGATGTCATCTTCCTGTCGGAGTCGGATGAGGAGGCGGGGTCTACGGGGATTCAATGGCTCATTGCTAATGCCTGGGACAAGATTGACGCTGAGTTCGCTGTGAATGAGGGCGGGTTTGCGCAGGTGACCGGGGAGAAGAAGATCGTCTTCAATATCCAGACGGCGGAGAAGATTCCGACGCGGGTGAAGCTGGTGGCGCGGGGGACGGCGGGACATGGTTCGCTGCCTCGGGAGGACAACCCGGTGCTGCACCTGGCGCAGGCGCTGGTGAGGCTGTCGGCGGCGGAGCAACCGATACAGCTCAACGCTACGACGCGGGAGTATTTTCGGGAGATCGCGAAGCTGCCGGAGTACCAGAAGGTGGCGGCGGCGATCCGGCAGCTCGAGAATCCGCGGCGGGCGAACGAGGCGCGGCGGGAGATTGCGCCGAAGTTTCCCATGCTGGCGGCGATGCTGGCGACTTCGGTGTCGGCGACGATGCTGGAGGCGGGGGTCAAAGTAAATATTATTCCGACCGTGGCGGAGGGGACGATCGACGTGCGGCGGCTGCCGACCGAGACTCGGGAGGAGGTGATCGCGCGGTTTGGGAAGATCATCAACGACCCGGGGGTGCAGAAAGTGCGGCTGCCGGGGAGCGAGCAGGAGATGCCGGCGACCGAGCCGAGCTCGCGGACGAGCGCGCTCTATCGGGCGATGGAGGCGGTCCTGGGGAAGGAGCCAGACGCGCGGGCAGTGCTGCCGACGATGTCGCTGGGGGCGACCGACGGGAGCTTCCTGCGGGCGAAGGGGATGGGGGTGTACGGGATACCGGTGTTTGCCACGCCGACCGAGGAGCGGCGGGCGCACGGGAACGACGAGCGGATGGCGGTGGAGAGCTTTCGGCGGGGGGTGAAGCTGCTGCGGGAGGTGATCCGGAGAGTCGTGGAGTGACAGCGAAGGCGGCGGTGCTGGCGCGCTTTCGGGAACCGCTCGAAGTGCGGGAGTATCCGGCGCCGGAGCGGCTGGAGGCCGGGGCGGCGCTGGTGCGCGTGGAGATGGCGGGGATCTGCGGCACCGATGTACATCTGTGGCAGGGGCAGTTGCCGATTCCGGTGCCGGTGATCCTGGGGCACGAGACGGTGGGGCGGATCGCGGCGCTGGGAGAGGGGCTGGAGCGGGATTGGATGGCCAGACCCCTGGCGGTGGGGGACCGGGTGGCCTGGGCCAGCTCGATCGTGTGCGGGGCCTGTTACTACTGCCGGGTGAAGCGGCAGCCGACGCGGTGCCTGGCTCGGAAGGCGTACGGGATTTCGTATTGCGCGGACGACCCGCCGCATCTGCACGGAGGGTATGCCGAGTACATTGTGCTGCGTCCGGGGACGGCGATCTTCCGGCTGCCGGAGGGCTTGGCTACCGAGTCGGTGGTGGGGGCGGGGTGCGCGCTGTGGACGGTGATCAACGGGGTGGAGCGGATGGGGATCGGGTGGGGGGACGTGGTGGTGGTGCAGGGATCGGGTCCAGTGGGACTGGCGGCGGTGGCGGTGGCGCGGGAGGCGGGGGCGTCGCGGATCATCGTGACCGGGGGGCCGGAGCACCGGTTGGAGCGGGTGCGGCGGTTTGGGGCGGATGTCACGATCAACGTGGAGGCGCACCGGGACCGGAAGGGGATGGTGCTGGAGGCGACACCGGGGGGGTATGGGGCGGATGTAGTCATGGAGTGCGTGGGGCATCCGGCGGCGGTGGCGGAGGGGATGGAGTACTGCCGGGATGGGGCGAAGATGCTGGTGCTGGGGCAGTACGGGGACGCGGGAGAGACGCCGATCAATCCGCACGTGATTACGCGGAAGCAGTTGCAGTTGTACGGGTCGTGGGGGTTCGAGCCGCGGCACGTGCTGGGGGCGCTGGAGTTTCTGGAGCGGAGTGGGGGGCGGTATCCGTTTGCGGAGACGGTTACGCATCGGTTTGGGATCGAGCAGGCCAATGAGGCGCTGGAGACGACCAGAACCTGGGAGTCGGGGAAATCCGTCATTGTTCCGAAAAGAAGCTATTAGCTGTTAGCTATTAGGTATCAGCAAGCTGGCTCAGCGACGCTGTGGGGGGATTCAGGCCGTTTGCGGCGGGAGATCCGCACCCCTTACGGTCGCGGTTCGGGGAAGAGTACACAGGAGGCGGCGCCCAGGAGGCCGGCGGCGGAGCCGGAGCGGGCGGGGACCAGGCGGAGGCCGGCGGTGAAAAGCGGGGCGGCGTGGAAGCGGAGGGCCTGGTCGATTTGGAGGCGGAAGGAATCGCCGCCGTCTTCGGCGACGCCGCCGCCGAGGGCGATGGTGTCGGGGTTCAGCAAGACACAGAGGGAGGCGAGGCCGGCGCCTATGGCGGAGGCGGCTTGGTGGACCAGGCGGGCGAGGGCGGCGTCGCCGGCGTGGGCGCGCTGGAAGATCTCCTTGGGAGTGGCTTCGACACCGAGCCTTTGGGCGCGCTCGATGAGGGCCCAGCCGCCGGCTACGGCCTCCAGGCAGCCGTTGCCGCCACAGCGGCAGGGGGACTGGCCGGTGGGATCGACGATGACGTGGCCGGGATCGCCGAGACAGTCGTGGGAGAGACGGAGGAGGCGGCCGTCGACCACCATGCCGGCGCCGATGCCGGTGCCCACGGCGAGGAAGAGCATGCGGCGGCTGGTGTCGCGGTGTCCGCCGAAATAGTATTCCCCATAGGCACAAGCGGAGACGTCGTTCTCGATGCGGACGGGGAGGTGGAAGCGGTCTTCGAAGAGGCGGGAGACGGGGGCGCCGTTGAGGCCGGGAAGATTGCAGGAGCCGGTGACGCGGCCCTGGTCGTCGAGGAAGGCGGGCATGGCGATGCCGATGCCGGCGACGGGCAGGCTGCGCTCGGCGGCGAAGCGGAGGACCGCCTGGACGCCGAGCTGGAAGCGTTCGAGCAGGGTGGCCTGGTCGGCCTTGAGGCCGGTGCGGGCGGAGGTACGCAGTAGTACCTTGCCGGCGTCGGTGACCAGGCCGGCGCGGGCGGAGGTGCCGCCGACGTCGAGTCCGATGGCGTAGCGGGTCACTGCCTTCAGGATATCGCGTGGGGGACGGGATGTGCGGCGAGGGTCTAAGGAGGGGAGACGGCGATTTTCGAGAGGGACTCCGGCGCGGGTGTGGTAGCGGACCAGGCGTTGGGCGGAGAGCCGGAGTAGGCGGTACGGAGGGGATCGCCGTCCTTGGACCACTTGGCTCCGAGGCGGCCGTCGCGGGAGGTTCCAGGCGGCGAGGACGAGTTGGTTGAAGGGGCCTTGCGCGAGCATGCCGTGGGGTTGGAGGTCGGCCTGGCAGGCGGCGTTGAAGTCATCGAATTCTTCGCGCTCGCCGTGTTTGCGCCTGGTTCGCCTCTTGGCGACGGCCGGAGGCCTGTCCTGCCTCTAGTATACAAGTCGTGGGTAAGGCTAGCGGGGATCGGCGAAGGACAGCAGGCGGCCGGCTACGTAGACGGCCGACACGTTCAGGTCTTCATCGAAGAGGAGGAGGTCGGCCTGTTTGCCGGGGGCGAGGCTGCCTAGCTCGTCCGCGACGCCGATGATCTCGGCGGGGGTCAGGGTGGCCATGCGGACGGCTTGCCAGAGGGGACAACCGGTTAGATCGCGGAAGGTGCGCACCATCTCATTCATGGGGAAGACGGAGGAAGCCAGGGCGGTGCCGTCGGGGGTGCGGGCCTCGCGGTTGCGGACCGTGGCCAGCATCCCGTGGCGGGGGCCGAAGGTGTATTGGCCGTCGGGCATGCCAGCGCCGCGCATGGCGTCGGTGACGATGGCGAGGCGCTCGTAGCCTTTGTTACGGAAGGCGAGGAGGAGCATTTCGCGGGAGAGGTGCTTGCCGTCGGTGATGAGCTCGGAGGAGAGGCGGTCGTCGAGATAGACGGCCTCGACGATGCCGCCGGAGCGGGGGTTCGGGGTGCCGCGCCAGCGGTTGTTCATGGCGTCGGTCATGGCGCAGTAGAGGTGGGTGACGTGGGTGACGCCCCAGTCGGCGGCTTCTTCGATCTCGTGGAAGAGGGCCTCGCTGTGGCCGGCGGAGGCGCGGGCGTTGCGGCGGTGGAGCTCCTCGATCAGGGGACGCGCGCCGTCGAGCTCGGGAGCGAGGGTCAGGGAGGCGATGGGTCCGCGCTCGAGGATCTGGAGCCACTCGGCGGGGAGCGGGTTGCGCACGTATTCGGGCAGGTGGCAGCCGCGCTTGGACATCGACAGATAGGGTCCTTCGATGTGGGCGCCGAGGGCGCGGGCCCAGCGGGGCTGGGAGCGGTAACGCTCCAGGGCGTCGAGGGCGTCCAGGATCTCCGAAAGCGGGGCGGTGGCGGTGGTGGGACATAGCGAGGTGGTGCCGTGGGCGGCGTGGTAGCGGAAGACCTGATCTACATCCTGGGCGGTGGCGTCCATGAAGTCGCTGCCAGCGCCGCCGTGGATGTGGATATCGATGAATCCGGGTGAGAGGTAGCGGCCGGCGGCGTCGATGCGCTCGGCCTGGGGAGGGATCTGGGCGGGGTCGTGCGGGCCGGCGTAGGCGATACGGCCTTCGAGGACCGTGACCAGGCCGTCGGGGATCGGACCGGTGTCGGTGAGGAGGGTGCCGTGGAGGAAGACCTGGGCGGGGGGGGCCATCGGGTCCATTGTATCTTTCGGGCTGGTTGCCGGAGAGTCATTCCCCGGCCCAAGGTTGCCAGCCGTAGGGCGAAATGGTATCCTGAATCGAGTTCTCAAAAATGAGAACCTAAAGGGAGGGTGGTTGGCCCAGACAGAGGTATTCTTCTTCCGGGAGCCGAAAGACGGTTCAGTACCCTTATTGGAGTGGCTCGACGGGCTGCCGACGAAGGTGAAGGCCAAGTGCATTGAGCGGATCGACCGTTTAGGGGAGCTGGGACACGAGCTCCGGCGGCCGGAGGCGGACTTCCTGAGAGAGGGCATCTATGAGCTTCGCGCGAGCTATCAAGGAGTGCACTACAGGATGCTGTACTTCTTTGCAGGGAAAGCCGTTGTAGTGCTCTCCCACGGGCTAACGAAGGAGCGGGAAGTGCCGGCGCGCGAGATCCACCGGGCAGTAGAGCGCAAGAAGAAGGTCGAAAGCAATTTTGAGCAGTTCACGTTTAGACCGGAGTAGAGCCATGCCTCAAAAACTTCATTCGAAGGCTTCACAGTTTCTTTACAACCGCTACATCGCGGGCGACCCCAAGCGCGAAGGTGAATACGAAGAGGAGGTCATCAACGCCGAGATCGCGCGGAAGATTTACGAGCTTCGGACCAAAGCCGGACTTACGCAGCAAGAGCTGGCCAACCGGGTGGGCACCTCCAAATCCGCCATCTGCCGGCTGGAGGACGCCGATTACGAGGGGCACTCGCTCTCCATGCTCAAGCGCATCGCCGAGGCGCTCGACAAGCGTGTGGAGATCCGATTCGTGCCGGCAAAACGATTGCGCACGGCGTGATCTCCGAGAAACGTCCAAGAAGCGGCCGGAAGACTGCCGACGCTTTGACCGGCAAGGCTGGTCTCGGGGGAATCGACAAATGCGCCCGGCGAGAGACCGGGCACAGCGCGCGGCCCGTTTTCGAGAGCTGGGACAGCAGCTTGATGCGTGGAAGGAAGCGCAAAGAGCTGGCGGCTGCGCGGCGCGGGGTCGAGGCCGTTGGTACAGTACGTGACTGCACCGTTGGACTCGAACAGGAACGGGAGCGGGCGGTGGTGGGCTTGGAAGGTCATAGCCGCTCGTCCACCAGCTCTCCTCAACCAGCTCGCGAGCCGGAGGCGGCCCTGAGACGCTATGCCACCGTGGAGGCGGCCTGCCGGTGGGGGGCCTGGAGGGTGAAGTAACCGCGGGCCAGGTCGGGCTTTAGGGTGACCGCCTTCTGCATGCAGGGACCGGCCTCGGCGAGCTGGCCGGTGGCGCGGTAGGCGATGGCGAGGTTGAGCCAGGCTGCGGCGAAATCGGGACGTTGGGAGACGGCCTGGAGGTAGAGGTCGATCGCCTTATGGTGGTCGCCGGCCCTCTGCTCGAGCAGGGCGGCGTTGAAGAGGATCTCGGGATGGTGGGGCTTGCGCTCGACCAGACGGAGGTAGAGCCGGCGGGCTTCCTCGTCGCGGCCGGACTGGAGGCGCGCGCCGGCCAGGCCGAGCATCGCTTCCGCGTCGTCGGGGGAGAGTTGGAGGCAGCGCTCGAAGGCCGCTGCGGCTTCGGCAGCGCGGCTGCGCTTGGCCTGGACGATGCCCAGGTTCAGCCAGGCTTCGGCCCAGGATTCGCGGGCCCGGACGCAGTCCTGGTAAAGAGGCGCGGCCTGGTCCCAATCGCCCTTCTTGTGCCGGATCAGGGCCAGGCGGAAGCGGGCTTCGGGAAAATCCTCCTTGACGCCGAGGAGCCACTGGTAGCACCGGGCCGCCTCCTCGTCCCGGCCGGTTCGTTCCAGGATAAGGGCCAGGTTGTAGAGGGCGGTGACGGAGCGGGGATCGAGACGCAGCGCGACCTGGTACTCGGCGACCGCTTCGACGGGGCTGCCGAGCTCCTCGAGAGCAATGGCCAGGTTGATGTGGGGCTCGACGGCGTCGGGCTGGAGGCGGGTGGCTTCCCGGTAGGCGACCACGGCGTCGGCGTGGCGGCCCAGTTTCTGGCGGGTGGCGCCGAGATTGTACCAGCCCTCGAAGCCCTGGGGGCGGAGCCGGACGGCCTCGTCGTAGTGGCCGGCGGCTTCCTGGTAGCGCTCCGCGCGGTAGCAGGAGTAGGCCAGCCCTTCGCAGGCGCAGGCGAGGTTGGCGGCGGCTTCCGGGGAGTTGGGCTGGATCTCCAGGGCCTGGCGGAAGGCGGCGACGGCCTCGGGGTAACGCTTCGATTGATGGAAAGCGATGCCGAGGCCGAAGTGGGCCTCGAAAGACTGGGGATCCAGGTGGAGACACTCCTGGTAGGCGGATAGGGCAGGCTCGATTTCTCCCAGGCGGGTGCGGGCGGCAGCCAGTCCGAGGCGGGCGGAAAGCAGGTCCGGCGCTTGGCGGACCACCTGCTCGAAAGTCTGCGCCGCCTCACCATGGTCGCCGGCCGATTCGTAGCAGAGGGCCAGGTTAAAGGCGGCGGCGACGTTGGCAGGATCGAGCGTGAGGAGCTCCTGATAGGCGCGGGCGGCTTCGGCAAAACGGGAGTGCTCGAGGTGGATCTGGGCGATGGCCGAGCAAACCTCGAGGGGGTTCTCGCCGGATTGGCGGGACCTTTCCAGGTAGGGCAGCGCCTCGTCGCCCAGCCCCTGCAGGTGCAAGGCGACGGCGGTGGCGAAGTCGGGCTCGGGGGCGGCCTCGGGCGGCGGGTCGGTGGTAGGCTTGCTCCGCTCGATCGCATAGCGCAGAGCGCGCACCAGGCCCTGTCCTTCCACCTGACCCTTGATGAGGTAGTCCTGGGCCCCTTCCCGCACCACCCGGATGGCCAGGGACTCGTCGTTCAGCCCGGTCAGAACCACCAGGGGCGTCCCGCCCGCCTTCTCGCGGGCCCGCACGAGCGTATCGATGCCCGCACTGTCGGGCAGGAAGAGATCGAGCAGCACCACGTCGAAGCGCTCCTGCTCCAGCCGTTTGATGGCCTCTCCCAGGCGGCCCACGTGTACCAGGCGGAACTGGGCGGCGCCGGCGTCGTTCAGGGCTTCCTGGAGCAGATGGGCGTCTCCCGGGTTGTCCTCCACGAGCAAGACTTTGACCGCCGGATCGCTCATGTTGTCGATTGCTCCGAAGGCGCCTTCACGATCGAGAGCCAGAAACCTTCGATCGACTTGACGAGCTCGATGAATGGATCGAACTCGACGGGCTTGGTGAGGCAGCAAGGGGCATGCAGGTCATTCTCGGCCGAGAGCTTGCGCCCGTCCCTTCTGGGCGGATGGAGGTCGCAGAGAGTCAACTCGGCGCGGAGAAAGGCCAGGGCGCCTTGGCCGTCCGGGGCGAGGACCTGGGCTTCCGGGAGAACTTCCCCAGGTTTAGCGCTCCGTGCGGTGAGTATCATGGGGCCTTCCCTTCGCGCGCCGGGAGGGTGAACAGGAAAGTGGACCCCTGGCCCGGCTGGGACTCCACCCAGATGCGGCCTCCGTGGCGCTCGACGATGCGCTTGCAGATGGACAGCCCGATGCCGGCGCCCGGGTACTCGCTGCGGCCGTGCAGGCGCTGGAAGATGACAAAGATGCGGTCGGAGAACTGCGGGTCGATGCCGATGCCGTTGTCGCGGATGGAGAACCGCCAGAATTCGTCCTGACGCCCGGCCTCCACCCGGACCTCGGGCCGGCCGCGGCCGCGGAACTTGATGCCGTTGCCGAGGAGGTTCTGGAAGAGCTGGATCATTTGGGTCTGGTCGGCGTGGAGGCGGGGGAGGGCGCCGCACGTAACCTGGGCGCCGGACTCCTCGATGGCCTGCTCCAGGTTCTGGACAGCGGCGTCGAAGATGTCGCGGGCGTTTACGGGGGCCAGCGGCCTGCCCAGGCGCATTACGCGGGAGTAGGCCAGCAGGTCGTTGATCAAGGTCTGCATGCGGTTGACGCCGGCGACGGTACAGCGAATGAAGTCGTCGGCGTCTTCCCCGAGTTTGCCGTGGTACCGCCGGGCCAGGAGCTGGGTGTAGCTGCCGACCATGCGGAGGGGCTCCTGAAGATCGTGGGAGGCGACGTAGGCGAACCGCTCGAGCTCCGTGTTGGAGCGGGCCAGGTCCTCGGCCTGGCGGGCCAGAGCGCTCGCGGCCTCCTTGCGTACGGTGACATCAGCATTGTCGAGCGGATACCTAAGACCTCCCCGGCGCTGTTGCGGATGAGATTTTCATGGATTTCCAGGGTGAGGCGGGCGCCGTCGCGGCGCTGGTATTCGCGCTCGAAGGGAGCCAGGGGCTGCGTGCCTGAGATCTTGCGGCGGATCGCTTCGCGGCTCCGGGCCTGCTCTTGGCGAGTCACGAACTGCCAGATGGGCCGGCCCAGAATGTCCCGCGGCTCGAAGCCCAATAGCGTGCACTCGGCGCGATTCACGCGCCGGACGACACCGTCGCAGTCGATCTCGTGATAGGCCACCGGCGCCTCCTCAAACAGGCTGCGGAAGCGCTCCTCGCTCTCTCGCAGCTTCTCTTCCGCCGGACTACCCGCTATCGGCTCCGCATCCAGTACCGCCACTATGTATCCCTCCTAAAGAGGACGACGCTGGCAGTTTATCATTCTTGCGCTGCCGGAGGTGTACACGAGATCCCCTAAAAGGGCTCGGGGAATATTACTTAGAGACGGGCAGTTTCCGATCGGTGCAGTGGAGCCGGCGAGGGGCCGCCGGCCACTGCCTTTAGTGCACCGCGCTGGAGCCGGGCGGGACCAGGGAGAAGTAGCCCTTGGCCAGCTCCGGCTTGAGACGGATGGCCTTTTCGAAGGCCTTGGTCGCTTCGCCTTCGTTGCCCACGGCGCGGTAGGCGATGGCCAGGTTGAGGCAGGCTTCGGCGAATTCGGTCTTGTGAGAGATGGCCTGGGTGTAGAGCTCAATGGCCTTCTGGGGATTGGCGGCCTTTTGCTCGAGCAGGCCGGCGTTGAAGAGGATCTCGGGGTGGTTGGGCTTGCGCTCGACGAGCTTGAGGTAGAGTTTACGAGCCGATTCGTAGCGCTCGGATTGCAGGTAGACGCCGGCCAGACCGAGCATGGCTTCGGCGTCCTCCGGGGAGAACTCCAGGCACTTACTGAAAGCGGTTTCCGCTTCGGGGGTTTTGCCCAGCTTGGCCCGGGCGATACCGAGGTTCAACCAGGCTTCGGGCCAGGCTTCCTTGGCCTTGACGCACTCTTCATACTGGCGGGTGGCCTTGTCCCATTCGCCCTTCTTGTGCCAGACCAGGGCGAGGCGGAAGCGGGCGTCGAGGAAGTCGGCCTGGACGGCGAGGAGGCGCTCGTAGCAGTCGGCGGCGTCGGGCTCCTTACCCTTGCGCTCCAGAATGAGGGCGAGGTTGTACAGAGCGGTCACCGCACGGGGATCGAGTCGCAGGGCCTGCTGGTATTCGGCCACGGCGGCGTCGCCCTGGCCCAGCTCTTCGAGAGCGATGGCCAGGTTGAGGTGCGGCTCGATGGCGTCGGGCTTCAAGCGGGCGGCTTCCTGGTAGGCGGCCACGGCCTCGGTCTGCTGTCCGAGCCGCTGGCGGGTGGCCCCGAGGTTGTACCAGCCTTCAAAGCTCTGCGGATTGAGCCCGACCACCGCGTCGTAGTAGCGCGCGGCGTCCTCGAAGCGCTCCATACGGTAGCAGGCGTAGGCGAGACCCTCGTGGGCGCTCCAGGAGTCGGGCTTGGTCTTGACCAGCCGCTCGTAGGCGGCCACGGCGTTGCGAAAGTCCTGCAGGTCGTTGTGGACGGCGGCGAGGTTGGAGAGGGCTTCTTCGGAGCCGGACTCCAGGTCGAGGGCCTTCTGGTAGGCGACCAGGGCCTTCTCGGGCTGCTTGGAGAGATGGAAGCTGACACCCAGGCCGAAGAGGGCCGGGAAGGATTGGGGATTGGCCTGGAGGTAGGTCTCGTACGCCGCCTGGGCGGAGCTGAACTCGCCGAGCTTGGTATAAGATGTTGCCATACCTAACCAGGCGTCCACGGTGTCGGGGGCATTGTGAAGGACCGCCTGAAAGGCGCGCAGAGCCTCGGGGTGAGAGCCCAGAGCCTCGTAGCAAAGAGCCAGGTTGAACTCCGCCGCGGTGTTGCCGGGGTCGACGGCCAGCAGATCGCGATAGGCCTTGACCGCCTCGGCGTACTCCTTGCGCTCGAGGTAGATCTGGGCCATGGCCGAATAGATCTCAGCCAGGTTCTCCCCGCCCTTGCGGGCCTTCTCGAGAAAGCCGAGGGCCTCCTCGGCCCGGCCCTGCATATGGAGGGCGACGGCAGTGGCGAAGTACTCGCTGGCGCCCTGCCCGTTGGAGGCAGGCCGCCGCTCGTCGCGGGGAGGGGCGGGTTGCGACTGCTTGGTCTTTTCCGCTTCCGACGTCAGATTACCGAAGATTCTCATGGGGCTTCTCCTAGGAACCAAAGACTTTGCCGCCCAGAAAACGGCCGAAGCCGAGCATCCAGGCAAGGGACCGACCAGCGGGATCGTCGTTGCCGCTGATGGCGACCGAGTGCACCAGGGCTTGCTCCCCGGGACCGGCGAGGAATCCGATGCCGCCGGTCGGGAGGCGGGTATCAGTGAAAGAGTCGACGCCGCGCCCGTCGATCAGAGTGGAGACGCGGTCTCCATGCACGGTGAGCATTAGGTTGTAGACCTTGTTCTCCTCCAGCTCGAAGGGCAGGGCCACTACCTTTTCCGGCGCGGCCGGGGCATCGTTCACCACCGTATTACGAACCAGCACGCTACGCTTTTCCTTGCCTTTACCACGCCAGGCGAGCTTGCAGGCGTAGTAGTTGGAGGGGTCGGAGGCCCGGACCACCCAACCGAGGGCGCCGCGGCGGATGGCGCCGGCGAAGCTGAATTCGTAGTCGACCCTTCGAAGGGAGGGTTGATAGAGGGTGAGGCCCTCCCGAATTTCGACCAACCCGTTGTCTTGGAGGCGAAACAGGGCGGGGCTGCTCCAGGCCTTGAAGCCGGAGGCAAAGTCCTCCTCCGAGAGGAAATACGACCGCTCGGCCAAGGGCAGGACGGCGGCGCGGGCCACCCCGCGCAAAGGGCCGTTGGGAGTGCGAAGGCCCAGGAACAACGAGAGCACCGAGAAAACCGCAGCGGTAGCGAATTTTCCGCGCCGGGTAGCCAGGAAGGGAACCACCGCGTCGTGCCAGAAAACCAGCGCGGCACGGCTCAGAATCGCCAGGCGACTGGGCCCGGTCCCTTGGGCGGTATCGAGGGCTTCACGGACCGCAGCAGCCTCGGTGAGAGGCGACACCGGGACGGGTCTGAGAGTGGGCTTGGACGCGGGGCTGACCTCCAGGCGCGGTACGGGCTCGGCGGCCGGCAGGTCCCCGGCCCGCGGGGCGAAGGGGATGTGGAGGGGCCGCAGGGACGAAGACGCCGGCGGCCGGAGGGAGCGCGGGAGCGGAGCCAGTAGCGCCGGGACGTTGGTGGGAGCGGGCGCAGGCGCCCGGCGCCCTGGTCCGAAAGCGGCTTCGGCTCCGACCCGATCGGCGATGCGGGCCGTCCGGCGCGCCGGGAGCGGCGGAGGAACTTCGCGGCGCCGGAGTTCAATGGCCAGCGGGGGCAGGGTCAGCGAGACCAGCGGCTCGGCCGGAACGGAGGGGAGAGTCGCCTCCACCTCGGGCTGCGAGATAGGGTGTGGCGGGGGAGCGCCGGGTAGCGGGGAAGGGTCCACTACAAGGTCTGTGACCGGCAGGGCTGCCTGCGATCGGGCGAGGAGGGGAGAGATCTCGACGGGAAGAGCTGGGGCCAGCGGGGCGGCGGGAGACAGGGGCGAGTGGAGCGCGGCGAGCTCCAGGGCGAGCTCGGGGACGGGCAGGGGCGGATACGCTGCCGCCTGGAGGCGGGTGGAGGCCGGAACGGTGGGCTCCACAGACGCGACCCCTGCCAGCGCGGGCGAAGGCTGCACGAGGTCGAGAAGGGGCCGGGGATCGGGCGCCGGCGAAGGCGTCGCGCCGGTGGCGGGGACCGCGGTCAGGGTGGCTGGTGAGACGGTGCACGACACCTCCAGAAACGGCGGGGTTTCCGGATTACAGGTGGCTACGGCACGGGACAGATTCATTATGGCGCCGGCCGCGGCAGGAGCCGTAACGGCGGCCACCGCCGACGAAGGCATTACTGAGGCTAGGTTGCCCGAGGGCGGCAGGGTAAGAGCGACGCGACGGGGCTGCAAACGGGCGACGCCGCAGGGCGCGGTGACCGGGGGTTGCGCCACAGCCGGAGCCTGGACGCGCGAGACGAGCATGTCGGCGGGGGTGGCGGTCAAACGGAGAGCCTCGCCGGCGACGGCCCGATTTACCGGCGCGGAGCGGGCGGCGGGTTTCCGAGTCGATTCGCCCGCGACCCGCCAGGCGCAGGAAGATCCTGTCAACAGGCGGGTGGCGGTGAGCCATGGGGAGAGTCCCCGGGGACTCAGCGGCTGGGAGACCGCCTCGGCCGGGGCCGACCAGAAGGGCGAACCAGCCGGCGCCAGTAGAGCGAGCCCGGCCGCCGGGCTCCACGTGTTGGAGGCGGGTCGCCACACGGCCGGAACCAGCCGCTCGACGGCGGGAGCCAGATCGAGGCGACGGCCGGCCAAGGCAGACGCCGCCAAAGCAGGGACCGCCATCGCGGCCGGGACGAGGGTGTGGCTCGACGCGAAGGTTTCCAGGCCTGCCACCGGCCCCTCCACGGGCGTGACCGCACGCGGAATGGCCGGCGACGGCAGCGGTTGGCGGGCCGGGGGCAGCGGGTAGTGGGCGGCGGCGGGGACGGGGACGGCGTCCAACAGACGCGTCTCCCCCACCAGAGATGGCGCGGCGGCGCGCCCCAGTCGGCCGAACTTCCGCGCCGGGGGCAGTTCGGGGAGGCGCAAGGGGAGCTCCCAGCCGGTCCGCAAGTCAACTACGGGCGACGCGTGGGGATGGCCGTTGGGACCCACGCGGGGAGCGGCGGCCAGCGGGAAGAACGAGGGCGTGGTGCGCCGGAGCGGGGCGAAGGGCAACGCCTGGAGCCAGATCGGGAGGGGAGGCACTGCGGTGGGCACGACACCCTCTACGGCGAAGGCGACGGAGTCCGCCGGAGCGGCCGCCAAGCCGGCGGAAACGGAAAGAAACCCCAGCGCCGGCGAGAAACGTCGGGCGGACGGGGTGGGGCCTGGATACCGGACTTGGCCGGGGCTGACGGCCCGCGTCCGAGGGAGGCCCAGGGGGACGGGGGCGGGCACGGAGCGGCGACCGAGCGGCGCCGCGCCGGAGGGCTCGACACCGGCGCACCTGGCTGGAGGCGCGGCCGGGAGACCGCGCGCCGATCGACGTCGCAGGCCTGACCCGGCCTCAGCGCGGGGGGCGGCTGGTTGCCGGTGCCCGGAGAGGTCGGAGAGCGATCGCCCCGCAGGAATACGCGGCTCCGGCTCGGCGGGAAACCAGCCGGACCAGGGTCCTTCCCGCGGCAACACGTGGACCAGCAGGGGATTCCAGATCTGGCGGGGCTGGACGTCTCCGCCGCGGGGGCGGTGCAGGCGGGGTGGCCTGGGGCTGGACGCGGCCACCGGAACCCGAGGAGTGGTGCGATGACGCAGCGTCAAGGCCACAAACTCCTGGATCTCCCAGCTTGGTTCCTCCTCGGAGGCCGGTTTCTCGCCCGCCAGGATGGCCAGCCGATGCATGGGATCGACCAGGCTGGGGTGCAGCGGCTCGGCGTACTCGAGCAGCCGGCCCACCGTCTCCCTCTTGTATTGTTCGGCGTGCTCGTCACAGCAGAACTCCGAGCCGGTCTTCATCCGCCTCCAGCGGGAGATTTTCGCGTGACAGACTAAGCAATACATGGCGCTCTTCCAACCACACACCGACTGCGCGAGTGGAACCAGCCTGGCAGGTTCCGCCCGTGGGAATGGACCTCCCAATTTGATTCTGAGACAATGGTCCAGTGGTTGCGATAAGGGGCTTGCCCTAGTTCACATGGAAATGTGCCTTATGCCCCAGCCGGACGACGGGGCGGCTAGGCTACGGGGCGACTGGGCGACAGCACGACGGAGGGTTGACGGCGTCCGCCGAGGGTGACGCGGAGGAGGCTTTCGAGCTGCTGGCGGGCGATACCGGCCCAGGGACTGGCCGGATCGATCTTCAGGTACGCCCGCCAGTGCTTGACCGCCTGCATGGGCTCGCCGGACTTTTCATAGAGAAGGGCGAGATTGTAGTGGGCGTCGGCGTAGTCGGTGCGGAGGCGCAGCGCGGCGAGATAGTGGTGACGGGCCTCCGGCAGCTTGCCTTGCTCATCATAGATATTGGCCAGGTTGAAATGGGCCAGGGGGTAGGCGGAGTCGATCTCGAGGGAGCGGCGGTAGCAACACTCCGCTTCGACCAGGTTGCGGCACTGGTACTGGACCGTACCCATATTGACGCAGGCGCCGGCGGCGTTGGGGTTAAGCTCCAGGGATTGAGCGTAGGCCTTGAGGATCTCCTGGGCCGGAGCGCCCGATTCTTCGAGCTGGAGGCCGATCTGGAACCAGCGCTCCGACTCGCGGTCCCGGGCCTCGCGGGAAACCGGTGGCTCGCGGTGCTGCATGGGAGTGACGCGGGCGAGGGCGCCGGTCTCGAAGTCGAACAGGAGCTGGCCGGTGAGGGCTTCCATGCGGCCGTCGCCGAGGTCGACGGCGATGTTGCGGCCGTCGGAGACGATCTTTAGTTCGGTGAGGGGCTCGCTGACGCCGTCGAGTTTCTGGACGAGGGAGGCCAGGGCGCGCTTGATGCGCTGCGGCGGGATGCGTTTGTCGCGCAACTCTTTGAGAGTCCGCAGGGCGATCAGGTCGCGGAAGGAGAATTCCTGTCGGGCGGCGACGAAGCCGGCGCGCTCCCAGGAGCGCAGGCGCATCTCGGGGATCTTCAAAATGCGCCGGACATCTTCACGGAGATAGGCTTCCTGAGCCGTTGCAGTGGAGACCACGATGGGATTGTATCACGGATGCGCTAGCGAAGGAAGCGTTGATAGAGCTCGGTGTTGCGCGAGTCCAGGGGGACCAGCTTCCCTGCGATGAAGACATAGCGGATTTCAGAGCGGACGTCGAGGGGATCGCCCTTGGAGATGAGGAGGTTGGCCAGCTTGCCGGGCTCGAGCGACCCGACGCGGTCGGCGATGCCGAGCAACTCGGCGGGCCAGAGAGTGAGGGCCTTGAGGGCGTCCTCGCGTTCCAGGCCGTAGGCGGAGGCGACGGCCGCGTGATAGGGGAGGTTGCGGGCGTCGCTGCCGCCGCCGGTGGCGATGGCGAAGCGGACGCCGGCCTTCCGCAGGGCGGCGGGGGTGGCGAAGGGGGCGTCGTAGGGATCTTCCGGCGTGCGGGGCAGGCTCTCCACGCCTGTATAAATCACGGCGATGTCCTTTTGTTTCAGGAGGCCGGCAACCTTCCAGGCGTCGGCGCCGCCGGAGATGATGACCTTGAAACCGAACTCTGCGGCGAGATCGACGGCGGCGCGAATCTCCCGGAAGTGATTGGCAGGACAGATCACCGGGCGCTGGCCGCGCATCACCGGGACCATGGCTTCCAGACCGTTGTCGCTGGGCGGGCCGCCGCGGGCGCGCATCTCGGCATAGGCTTTGGCTTCGCGCAGGTACTGCTTGAGCTTGGCCAGGTCCTCGGCGACACGGTCGGGTCGGTCCGCGCCGGCTGCGGCAGCTGCCTCGGGGGAGCCGCGGGGGACCCGGCGGTCACGGCTGGGAATATTCAGGATCAGACCGGCTTGCGGGAGCAGGGTCATCTCGTTCGGGTAGTTGCCAAAGAGGTTGACGGCGGAGGCGGCGCCCGAGATACGGCCGCCGGAGGGAGCTACCAGGACGGTGGTAATGCCGTTAACGCGCGTGGTGCGGACGATCTCGCTGTGGGGGTTGACGGCGATCCAGGCCTGGGCCTGCGGATTGAAGGCGCCGATCTCGGCGGTGTCGACCGAGCCCCGGACGGAGGAGATTTCGTTGAGGCCGACCGTGGTGTAGGCGTCGATCCAGCCGGGGTAAACCGAGAGGCCGGCGCCGTCTATTTTGTTGGCGCCGGAGGGGACGGGAACCTTGGCGCCCAGGGCGATGATCTTGCCGTCCTTAATGACGATGGTGCCGTGCTCGATGGGTGGCGAGGTAACGGGCACCAGGCGGGCGTTGGTGATGGCGTGGGTTTGGGCGAAGGCCGGGAGTGCGGCGAGGGCCAGCAGCACGGAGCCGCGCGCGTAAGCAAGCGGTTGGAGTAGCCTACTCATGGCCCTCCCCCTCCTCGGTGGTAGTCGGCCGCGCGGGCACCGGCGGTTCGTACTCCTCCTTCCAGGGGACGCGGCTGTCCAGGTCGCGCCGGCGGTCGAAGAAGACCTGGCCGTCGATGAGGGTCATCTCGACGCGGGCGTAGGGACTGAAGGGGTGGCCGTTGAAGATGGCGAGGTCGGCGTCCTTGCCGGCTTCGAGGGAGCCGGCGCGCTGGTCGATGCCGAGCATCCAGGCGGGGTCGATGGTGATCAGGCGGAGGGCCTGGGTCTCAGTAAGGCCGCCGTACTTCATGGCTTTGGCCGCTTCCTGGTAGAGGCGGCGGACGCGCTCGTCGCTATCGGAGTTGACGGCGGTGCGGACGCCGGCCTTCACCAGGAGCGCCGGGTTGTAGGGGATGCCATCGAAGGCCTCCATCTTATAAGCCCAGTTGTCGGCGAAGGTGGAGGCGCCGGCGCCGTGTTGGCGGATCCTGTCGGCGACCTTGTAGCCCTCCAGGACGTGCTGCAAGGACCGGATCTTGAAGCCGAACTCGTCGGCCAGGTCGAGCAGCATGGAGATCTCGTCGGCGCGGTAGCAGTGGGCGTGGACCAGGACCTTACCGGCCAGCACGTCGGCCAGGGTTTCGAGGGTCAGGTTGCGCGGAGGATTCTTCTGCCGGGCGTACTCGCGGGCGGCCGTGAAGGCCTCGCGGATGACGTTCTCGACGCCCATGCGGGTGGCGGGGAAGCGGGGGGGGCGGCCGGCGACGGTGAAGTTCGAGCGCTTGGGGTTCTCGCCGAGGGCGAACTTGATGCCGCGCGGGGCGCCGGGGAAGAGCATCTCTTCGACCGGCCGGCCCCACTTCAGCTTAACCGTAGCGTTCTGGCCGCCGATGGCGTTGGCCGAGCCGTGGAGGATATTGAGAGTCGTCACCCCGCCGGCCAGGGCGCGGTAGATGTCTACGTCCTCGGGGTCGAGGACGTCCGTGATCCGCACCTGGGCGGTGACGGAGAGCGACCCTTCGTTGACGCCGCCCGAGGTCATGGAGTGCGAGTGGGAATCGATGATGCCGGGCATGACGTAACGGCCCGCGCCGTCGATGATCCTGGCGCCGGCGGGAGCGGAGACGGTCTTGCCGAGCTGCCGGATCTTGCCGTCCTGGATCCACAGGGAGCCGTTCTCGATGACGCCGTTGGTGACGGTGAGGAGCGTAGCGTTCTGAATGACAACGTCCTGGGAGGGAGGCTCGGGGGCCGGGGGCCGGCGTTCGGGAATGGGAGGCTTGGCCTCCGGATCGGAGGCGCGGGCGAAGAGTCGAGGTGAAGTGGAGGGCGAGGGAGTGTAGAGGCGGCCGTCGATCACCACGGCCTTCACCTGGGTTTTGGGCTCGAAGATCTCGCCGTCGAGGATGGTGAGGTTGGCGAGGCGGCCGGACTCGACGGCGCCGAGCAGGCGCCCGGCGCCGAGGATGTCGGCGGCGGAGGCGGTGAGGGCGCGGAGGGCGGCGGACCTGCTGAGGCCGCGCGAGAGGACGGTGCGGATCTGAGCCATGATCTGCTCGGGCCGCTCGACGCCGGCGGTGGCGAAGGCGAAGCGGACGCCGGCCTTTTCCAGACGCCCGGGGTTGGATTCGGCATCGATCCGGGCCGGGCCGTTGGCGGGTTCTTGCCGGAGACCCAAATCGACGAGGACGGGCAGGTCGCGGGATTTCAGCAGCTCGGCCACGCGCCAGGCCTCGGCGCCGCCGTAGACAATGGGCTGGAGGTGGAACTCGTCGGCAAAGCGAATGGCCCGGCGAATCGACTCGGCGCTCTCGGCGGCGAAGACCACGGGGATTTTGCGATCGAGGACCGGCAGGAGGGCGGCGCTGGCGGGGTCGTAGGGCGGGCGGGGCTCGGAGAGCTTCTCGCGGTACTGCTGAGCGGTGAGAAGGGTCTGGCGGAGCACGGCGAAGACGCCCATGAGCGAACCGGGATAGCCGCGCGCGTTTGGGGTATTGAAAGAGACGTGCATGGCTACGGGGGAGAGCAGGACGGCCTCGGCGGCGGAGTCGCCGGCGAGATTCACCAGGGCGCTGGCGCCTTGCCAGTTGCCGTCGCGGGCGGCGGCGAGGACGGTGGTGAAGCCGAGGCTGCGGCGGGGGTCGGGCTGGGAGGGGAAGGCCAGGCGCTCGGCGGCTACGAAATCCGCATTGACTCCGATGGGTTTGGGCCAGAGGTAGCGGTCGGGGGAGTTGATGTCGTCGGGGACGGGGACGGGGGGGGCGACGGGGCCGAGGGGGCGAGGGGGCAACGGGGCTGCGGGGGGGAAGCCGTAGTGGGTATAGGCATCGATGAGGCCGGGATAGACGGTCTGCCCGGTGGCGTCGTAGACGCGGGCGTCGGGTGGAATGGCCACGCCTTCGCCCACCGACTGGATCTTGCCATCGCGCAGGAGGATCACGCCCTGGGCGATGGTCTTCTCGGGAGTGAGGACGATCTTGGCGTTGGTGATGGCGTACGGCGGGTTCGCCGCGGCCTCGGCCACTCCCAGCGCCGCCAGAAAAACGACGCAGCAGGCAGGGATTCTCATGTCGGTAGAAGTATAAATGATAAAATGGATAATTTCCATGCCCGGAGAAGTCCAGGCCGAGGGCCTGACCAAAGACTTCCGGATGTTCCAGCGCAAAGAGGGCGTCCGGGGGGCGATCGAGAACCTGTTTGTCCGGCGGCACACCAACGTCCGGGCCGTGGATGGCGTTTCGTTCGCCATCCGGCCCGGGGAGATGGTCGGCTACATCGGACCGAACGGGGCCGGGAAGTCCACCACCGTCAAGATGCTCACGGGAATTCTGGAGCCTACCTCGGGGCAGGCGGTGGTGAACGGGTTCGTGCCCTATCGGGACCGCGCGCGCTACACCCACACCATCGGCGTCGTGTTCGGGCAGCGGACGCAGCTCTGGTGGGACATCGCGGTGGTGGAGTCGTTCCGGCTGTTGCAGCGCATCTACGAGGTGTCGGAGTCCGACTACCTGGCGCGGATGGAGATGTTCGACCAGGTGCTGGAGATCAAGCGGTACCTGCACACGCCGGTGCGGAAGCTGAGCCTGGGCGAGCGGATGCGGTGTGATTTGGCGGCATCTCTGATACACAACCCGCCGCTGCTGTTCCTGGACGAGCCGACCATCGGCCTGGACGTGGTGGCCAAGACCAACGTCCGGCAGTTCCTCAAAGAGATCAACAAGCGGTTCGGCACCACCATGCTGCTGACCACGCACGACCTGGCCGATATCGAGGAGCTGTGCAAGCGCCTGATGATCATCGACCACGGGCGGGTGCTGTTCGACGGGGCGCTGGCCCTGCTGAAGCGGCAGTTGTGGCGGCAGATGCAGATCAAGATCGAGCTGAAGGAAAAAGACCAGGCGGCGGCGCTGGAGGCTCTGGCGCTGAACAGCATCGACCGGGAGCGGGTGGATGAGCTGACCTACCGGCTGTCGTTCGACCGCGAGCAGCACACGGCCGGAGAGGTGATCCGGCAGATTGTGGCGGCGGTGGACGTGCGGGACATCTTCATTCAGGAAGAGCCGATCGAGGAGATCGTGCGGCGAATCTATACCGGTCCGGCGGTGCTGGAGTTCGGGCGGTGAGTGTCGCGGTCTACCGCGAGTTCGCCCGTGTCGGGTTCGTCAACATCCTCGCCTTCCGTTTGCGGTACTACACGGGGGTACTCACGTACCTGATCAACGTCAGCGTCTACTACTTCATCTGGAAGGCGCTCTACGCGGCCCAGACCGAGATTGCGGGCCTGGGCTTCGGCCAGATGGTCACGTACGTGGCGGTGGGGTGGATGATCCGGTCCCTGTATTTTAACAACATAGACCAGGACATGGCCTCGGACGTGATGGACGGCAAGATCGCGATGACCTTGATCAAGCCGGTGAGCGTGCAGGGGATGTATATTTCACAGGCGCTGGGGGAGACGGTGTTTCGCCTGGTCCTGCTGTCGGCGCCGGTGGTGGCGGTGCTGGCGCTGGTGTTTCCGGTCGAGCCGCCTAAGAGCCTGGAGCACGCGGCGCTGTTTCTGGTGTCGGTGGCCGGAAGCGTGATGCTGGTGGCGGCGCTGAACTTTGTGGTGGGGGTGTGCGCGGTGCCGCTGAAGTCGATCCTGGGACTGCTGCGGGCCAAGTTTTTCGTGCAGGACCTGCTGAGCGGCCTGCTGGTCCCGATGGCCCTGTTCCCCGCCCCGCTGCCGAAGATCCTGGCGTTTCTGCCGTTCCAGCATATCGGGTCCACGCCGATGCTGATCTACCTGGGGCGGCTCACCCTGGGCGAGGCAGTGGGGGCGTTGCTGGTTCAAGCCGCCTGGGTGGGCTTCCTGCTGGCGCTCGGCGGATGGTTCTGGAAGCGCATGGCGCGGCGCATCACCATTCACGGAGGCTGACCGGTGAAGCGCTACCTGAGCCTGCTGAGCGAGTACTTCCTGCAATACGCCAAAGTGAGGCTGGCGTACAAGGGGGACTTCCTGATCTCGGTGGTGACGACCCTGATCGCCACGTCGTTCGGGTTGGGATTTGTACTGATTCTGTTCGGCCGGATTCCGCGGCTCGCCGACTGGAGCTTCCACGAAGTCCTGTTCCTGTATGGGTTCGGGCTGATCCCGCTGTCGCTGTTCAACGTCGTAAGCATTAACCTGTACTATTTCGGCGATAAGTACATCGTCCAGGGCAACTTCGACCGGGTGCTGCTGCGGCCGGTACACTCCCTGTTCCAGATCCTGTTCGAGCAGTTCCGGCTGGAGTCGGCGGCCGATGCGTCCATTGGGATCGGGGTGGTGATCTACGCGGCGGGGAAGCTGGGGCTGGAACTGGGGGTGCTGGACTGGCTGGCGCTGGCGGGGGCGGCGCTCGGCGGGTTCCTGATCTATGCAGCAGTCTTCGTGATGCTCACCGCCGTGTCGTTCTGGATGGAGGACCGGGTAGGAGTTATGCCGCCGGTGTACAACATGATGGCGTTCGGGCGGTATCCGCTCAAGATCTACAGCCCGTTCCTGCAATTCCTGCTGAGCTGGATCATCCCGTTCGGGTTCGCGACGTTTTACCCGGCGGCGCGGGTGTTGGGGAGAGGCGAGTATCGGACGTATTCGCTGCTGGCGCCGCTGGTGGCCGGGGTATTTGCGGCGCTGGCGGTGCTGGTGTGGAATCGGGGGGTGAGGAACTACTCGAGTACGGGGAGTTAGACACGGTCTCCTGGCCGCTTGTTAGACCCCAACGGACTCCCCGCCCGCCAGATCCCCAGCCAAGTCGTACCATTCGTCGGCCAGCGGGACAAACGTCTCCTACCAGCGGTTATCTCCAGTCTTGTCGCACCGATCAGCAAGATGGCCACTCGGAGTGGGGTTGCACGCGTACAGCACCCGGTAGGGCCTGCCCTCATGCTGCGTGCGGAACTCCCGTATGTGAGAATGGCGGGAGCCAGTGATGCCCCGAGCTATGAGGATAACCGAGCGTCGGGCCGAACCGCTGGAGAAGAATGACGGAGGCGCTGACGCTTTCCTGTTCGTCGACGGTCAGGCCGCCCCACCAAGTCTGGAACTCGGCTGTGAACTCGACCTCCCATTCCACAGCACCATTTATAACGTCTATGGAACATAAAATCGTAAAATCGAGGGAATATAATCCTTATACCAGGTCCGCGAACGACCGGCGCAGCTTGTAGAACCAGGCGTGGCCCGCCAGAAACACCGCTACGCTCGCTCCCGCCAGCTTCCCCAGGCTGGCCCACTCCGGTCCCGAAGCCTCCAGTAGAATCAGGCGATACTGCCGTACCAGGATATACAGCGGATTCTGGGAGAACAGCCACAGCCAGGCCTGCGGTAAGGACGCCTCCGGGTAGCAGATGGGGGTGATGAAGAACCAGAGCGTCAGCAGGAACCCGATCAACTGTCCGGCGTCCCGGAAGAACACCCCCAGCGCCGCCAGAAACCAGCACAGCCCCAGGGTGAATAGAAACTGCGGGATCACCAGGAGCGGGAGATACAGCATGGTGGCTGAAAAGGGGCGGCCGAAGTACCACAGGCCCGCCCCGAAGATAAGAGCGCCGAACAGTTCGCTCACCAGCCCGGCCACGGCCAGGTTCACCGGCAGAATCTCCACCGGGAATACGAGCTTCTTGACGAAGGTGGCATGGGCGGGGACCACTCCCGCCGCCCGTCCCACCGCCTCGCTGAACGCCAGCCACGGCAGCATCCCGGCCAGGAAGTACAGCACGAAGCTCGACGGCCGCTCGTCGGACCCGAACCGCGCCCGCAGCACGATGCCGAAGACGAAGTAGTAGGTCACCATCATGAGCAGCGGATGGATCACCGTCCAGAACAGACCCGCGTAGGAACCGCGATAGCGTCCGGCGATGTCGCGCCGTACCAGCGACCGGATCAGCGACCAGTGCCGCACCAGGGTACGCACCGGATACCAGAACACGCGTCCGGCCACGCGCAGCAGGGTTTCCCCGCGGACGCGGTCGAGGGTGGCAACCAGGTGCCGCCGCAGCTCGGCGGTTCCCTCCCGCACCCGTGCTTCCACCAGCAGGAACGGAGATCCCTTCTCGTAGAACCACGCCTGGTGCTCGACCAGCGGCGATACATAGATGCGGTAGTTGCCGGGCGCCGCAGGCAGAGCGACGTGCAGTCGCAGCGGCGCCGACTGGCCCGGCGCCACCTCCCCGCCCGGCACGCTCCGCCGGCCGTCCTCGATAAGACTACCGGTGGCCGGATCGAAAATCTGGTAGCTGAACGCGAATCCCTCGGCGGGCCGCCAGGACTCGCCCCCCGCGTTCTCGACCGTGCAGGCTACCGCCAGCCCGCCCTCCGCCAGGCTCACCTGGACGTCCCGCCAGCGGGCTCTCATCCCCCGCCCCCGGTGTAGAGACCCGCCGGATACCGGCTCTTCATCGGTCCGGCCTTCCGTCCCACCGCGTAGATCGCCTCGCCGCGCAGATCGGGCGGCAGGCCGTACCGCTCGAGGATATGGATCACCCACTCGCCACGGGCGGTCGGCTCGGCCAGGTATGGCCCGGTCTCCAGCAGCGTGATCTCAAAGCCCGCCTGCTCGAACAGCAGCACCAGGTCGCGCGGCGCGTACTCCCGGTTGTGGCGCGGCTCGATCTCGCCCTTCTCGTTCGGTCGTATGTACTGGTGAAAGAATCCCGGATGATACCGCAGCAGGATTGCCTCGAGGGCCCGCAGGCTGCAAATGTTGGGCGTGGTCAGGACCAGCGCGCCCCCCGGCCGCAGGGCGCGGTGGATCTCGCCCATCATGTGCATCGGGTCGTGGTAGAGATGTTCCAGTAACTCGCAGCACAACACCGTGGCGAAGTGGCCGTCCGGATACGGATAGCGGTCCCGCTCGGCGTCGAACAGGTCGATCGGGCAGCAGAACCGCTCGCCGCTCACCGACTCCGCTTCCCGCAGATCGACCTTCCCCGCCGGCCCCAGGTAGCTGCCTCGCACTTCGCCATAGCCCAGGAGATTCCGCAGGGCCGGGGTGATCTGCATATAGGCCCCCATCTCCAGGATGCGGTCCTCGGGCGCGCCGAGCGGGGTGATCTCCAGGGTCCGGACCAGCCGGGTGATGTGGGTGCGGGTGTAGTCCAGCCGCTCCCGCGAGCTGGCCGCATAGCCCAGGATGTATTCGGCCCACGGGTGCGGCGTCGCCGGGGCGTCCGCCACGGGCGTGGGCGGCGCCGCTTCCGGCTCTGGGGCAGGCGCGTCCACCCGAGCCACCGGCGCCGGACGCCACTCGCGCCCCTTGACCACGCAATCCAGAAAATCCGCGTACTGGGCGGCTACCCGCTCCCACGAGCACTGCTCGGCCACGTATCGCCGCGCCCTCTCCCCCAGCGCCCGCGCCACTTCCGGCCGGCTCACCAGTACATTGAGATACTCGTAGAGAAGATCGACCTCGCGCTCGTCCACCGGGACCTTCAGGCAGACGTCGCCGGGCAGCTCCCCGAACGCCCCCACGTCCGAGACAATCACGGCTCGCCCCAGCCCCAAGGCCCGCAGCAAGGTCCCCGAGGTCTCCCCCACGGTCGGATACCGCAGATTCAGACAAATGTCCGCGGCGCCGATGTACTCCACGAACTCTTCGAGCGGCACGTACCCCAGCACGCGCGCCTGGGCCTCCAGCCCCAGCGACGCGATCAGGCGCCGCACCGGAAACTCCGGATGCTCCTCCCCCACCAGGATCATCCGCGCCCCCGGCTGGGTCCGGAGGAGCTTTTGAAACGCCCGCAAGGACTCGGTGATCCGCTTGTAGGGCTTGAGAAATCCGAAGACCCCGATGAGCGGCGTAGCCTCATCCACTCCCAGCTTGTGGCGATAGGCCTGGCGATTCACCTCGGGGATAGCGGCTCCGTGGGGAATCACGGCCAGGGGCCGCGTGTAGCCCGCGCCCCGCACCTGCTCGGCCATGAACCGGCTGTGCACGACGATCCCCCGGCTGGCCTCCAGCAACCGGCGGTTCATGGCGAGGTTCTCGTAGTCGGGCCCGACTTCCAGCGCCCGCACCCGCCGGGCATAGGCCAGGGCCTCCGGGCCTCCGTTATATTCCACCTCTTGCAAGTAGGCGTCCCAGTCCCCTTGCTGGATGGTGACCGCGGCCAGCAGATGGTGCAGGTTGAACTCGTGGAGCGTCACCACCCCGGGATGGGCCAGGGCCGCCCGATAGGCAAAGATATGGTCGGGATTATTCCCGATCTGGTAGAGAGCGACGTCGCAGTCTCCCGCTTCCCCCTGGCCGCGCAATTCCAGATCCACCTTCTCGGACAGCCGCCCGGCCAAGGCGGCCGTATAATCGGCGATCCCGCTCTTGCGCGGGGGCAGGGGCGACAGGCAGACCACGCGCATCCGGCTCAACGCACCAGTTCCAGAGCGAAGGTCCCCAGCGGGAAGGGCGCGCGAATCAGCAGCGGCGTGCGCGCCGGGTCGCGGCCAAAATAGATCTCAAAAGTATGCTCGGAGGCCGGACCGCGAAACGACACCTGCACCCGGTCCGCCGGCTGCCGGACGCCGCCCACTTCGAGCTGCGACGAATCGGAGTAGGTGGAGGTGACCTGGTAGGGAGACCCGAAGTTGATCGTCTGCGCCGGCGGGATTCGCCCCGCGGCCAGCTCCCGCCGCAGGAAGAAGACGAAGGTCAGGCCGTCCTTGACGCAGTCGGGTACGGAAAGCTCGCTCTTGCCGCCGCCCGTGGTTTCCCGCTCCGCTATCCGCTTCTGCGGGTTGTAGCGGACCTTCTCTTTCCCCTTGCGCGCGCCGTGGGCGAACTCTTTCTCCAGGCTCTCGGAGCAAAACTTTTCGCTCGCCGACGACCGGTAGTTGTCGCGGATCTCGAACCCGGGCAAACTGGCATCGATGTGGAATTCGAACTGCCATCCCGGCTCGCCGCCGCCGGCCTTGAGCGTCGCCTCCCCCAAACCGAGCCCGCTCGGCCAGTTCACCGCGTAATTCAGCGTCTCCCCCCGCGCAAACGGCGTGGCCGAGACGGAAACCGGCGGCGCGGGCCGGCCGCTGGGCACCGACGGCGTTTGGGCCCATAGCGCCGGGACCAGTAATCCAATTCGCAGGATCTGCAGTGGCATTCGCACGATAGCGCAGCCTAGACCTTTACCGGGGCGCTGCCAATCCTCTCTGCTTGATGAAGCGCAGCAGCGGGCAGCTTCCTACTGGCTCCGAGTAGCTCGATTCCGATCAAATGTCCGGTGGAGTCAAAGTCGAGGTTAATCTCCGCGTCCACCTCCTCCGGGTCACAAGGATAAGTCTGCTTTACCTCCCCAGCCTCAATCTCGGGCGCCAGATAGATGTAAGCAGCATCGACCGAACTGGCATAACTAATTCTCACTGCACTCAACCTACCCTCGCCGTCTCGACCATCTCCGCCCGCCGCGACCGGCGCCGCTGGGCCACGCCGTAGTATACGTCCAGGGTGGCGCGCGCGGTCTCCAGCCAACTGAAGTGTTTCGCTCGCTGCAGGCTCAGCCGTTCCAGCCGCTCGCGCAGCTCGGCGTCCAGCAGGACGTCCCGCATCGCCCTTACCAACTCCCCGGTATCCCCCGGGCTCACCAGAATGGCTGCCGCATCGGCCACCTCGGGCAGCGAAGCGGCGAGGGACGAGATCACCGCGCGGCCACAGGCCATGGCCTCGATTACGGGCAGCCCGAATCCTTCGTAGAACGACGGAAAGACAAAGAGGTCGGCGGCGTTGTAGAGGTCGGCCAGCTCGTCCTCGCTGACAAAACCCGTCACCAGCACTCTCCCGCCGAGCCCCCGGCGCTCGATCTCGGATCGTACCTGCGGGGAAAACCAGGTCTCTTTGCCCGCCAGCACCAGCCCGTGCGGCAACTGTGGCTGCTCCCGGATCAGCGCATCGAACGCCTGCACCAAGCCGACCTGGTTCTTGCGCGGCTGCAAGTCGCCCACGGTCAACAGGAAGGGCCGGTCGATGTCGAACCGTCTCCGCAGGCGCTCGCGGGCTTGTCCCCGAGGCCGCGGCCGGAAATGCTCCTGCGCGGCCAGGGGTGTTACCACGATCTCGTCCGGATCGAGGCCATAGCTCTGCGAGAGCCGCCGCCGGCTGAATTCACTGATGGTCAGGATCTTCGCCGCCCGCCGCAGCGTGTTGCCGGTGGTCATGCGGAGCTGCCACGCCCGTCCCGGAGGGAAATATTCCGGATGCTCGATGAAGCTGATGTCGTGCACGGTCACCACGATGGGCACCGGGCAAAACAGCGGCGCGTTGTACTGCACGTGGATCAGCTCCGGGCGGTCCTGGCGCAGCCGTTCGGCCAGGTGGAACCCCAACCGCCAGAACCGGTTCCGCGCCACGTAGCGCTTCTCGAAGCGGGCGGGCACCCACCCGTTGACGTCGGGTTCCGACACGTACGCCAAGAACTCGGCGCGGGTATCCAGCTTGGCAAACCCGTCCAACAGGCTGCGAATGTAAACTTCGTTGCCCGTCAGCTTCTGCCCGATGGCGTGCGCATCTACGGAGAATCGCATTAGGAAGGCTTCTCTAATTCTACCCCAAGCCACTGCTCCAGGCCCTTCCATGCCGCCGGCCAGCAAAACTGTTCTTCCACCAGCCGGCGTCCGGCCTCGCCCAAACGGCGCCGGAGAGGCTCATCATCGAGTAACACCAGTACTGCCTCCAGTATCTCGGAAGACGAATCGGCCAGAAGTAAATTCTCCCCATGTACCGCCGGCAGCCCTTCGGCGCCCACCCGGGTGGAAACCACCGCGCGTCCGGCCGCCCAAGCCTCCAGTATCTTGACGCGCGTCCCGCTGCCCGCGAGCAGCGGAACCACCACCACCCGAACCCGCGCCAACTCGGCCAGTGCGTCGTCTACCGGGCCGGTCGTCTCAATCCGCGGATCGCCGGCCACCCACCGGCTCACGGCCTGCTCGTTCTTTCCGATCAGACGCCACCGCAGCTCCGGGTCCCGTTCCCGCAACAGCGGCCAGATCTCGGCCGCGAAGAACCGAATGGCCGCCACATTCGGGTAATATTCCAGGTTACCTGAAAACGCGAGGCAATGCTCTTCCACGGCTGGAGCGGGGAAGCGCGGGGGCAGGGCATTCGGATAGACGGCCAGCCGAACCCCCGGCGCCAGCTCGCGCAACCGTTGCCGGTCCGCCTCCGAAGTGGCCAGGACCAGGTCGAACTCCGGCAGCAATTCCCGCTCCGCCCGCCGCGCCAGCCGCGCAAACCGCCGGTGCGCCCACCCGGCCGGCCAGGAATCGGTGGCCGCCGAGCGTGCATGCAGGTCCGATTCAATATTGTGCATATCCAGCACCACCCGTTCGGCCCGCTCCCCGGCCAGATCCCGATAGCCCGCGCACCAAAAGTGTTCGATAACGGCCACTCGATACCGCCGCCCGGCGATCGCCTTCTCCACCTGGCGACGGCAAGCCGGCTCGGCAAAGCGGTCCGACAGGGGCAGGACGCCGCGCCACAAGCGCGAGGCGTTTCGCGCCGCCCGCGCCGGCCAGCTCCTGCTGTGCCGGGGCAACTGCACCCAGCTCACTGCGGCGGCGAATTCCTCGGGAATGGTTCGGACCTCCCCAAACGTCACCACGTGCAGCCGATACCGCGCGGCCAGGAACTGACACAAGCTGGCCGTACGGATGGCGCCTCCCCCCGCCACCGGGTAAGGAGGCTCCGGCGCCACCACCAACGCCCACTCAGAATCGTCGGACAGCTTCGACATAGACTTCGCGGGTCCGGATCGCCGTCTGGCGCCAGGAAAACTGCGCGGCCCTTTTCCACCCCCGCTCCCGCAAATCCCGCCGCCGCGGCGGGTCCCCCAGCAATTCTACAATCGTCCGGGCCAGCCGGTCCGGGGAGACAGCCTCGGCGGCGTCGCCGGCCACTTCCAGCAAAGCCGCGTCCCGCGAGATCACCACCGGCGCCCCCGCCTGCATGGCCTCCAACACCGGCAGTCCAAAGCCCTCATATAGGGAAGGATACACGAACAACTCGGCCCCGCTCAGCAGGGCGGCCACGTCTTCATCGGCCAGTCTGCCGGCCACGGTCAGCCCCGGCTCGGACCCCGCATGGGAGCGGCCTACCAGGACCAGTTCCAGCTCCGGCCGCACCCGCCGCGCCTCGCGCCAGGCCTCCACCAGCCGCTGCACGTTCTTCCTCGAGTCCGCGGTACCGACAAACAGTAGATACGGCCCTTGCACTCCCAGGCGGCGCCGCACCTGGCCGGTCTCGGGCTCCGGCCGTGGCTGGAACACCTCACTTGCCGCCAGCGGGACTGCGATGACCCGCGACGGCGCCAGCCCGAACCGCTCCAGGACCTCCCGCCGCACCGCCTCGCTCGGCGTCACCACCAGGGTCGCCGCCCGCAGCGTCCAAAGCATCCGCCGCCGGATCCGGTCTGCCGCTATCTGCCGCCGTTCGCCCTCCAGCCAGGGCGAGCAATCATGCAGGGTCATCACCGCGGGAACCACCCGCAGGTACGGTGCTCCAAAGTCGGTCCCGTGAAAAACCTGTGCTCCCAAGCGTTTCAACTCCCACGGCAACCCCACGAGCCACCAGCGCCGCGTCAGCCAATTCCCCGGCCGCCGGCCGCGCCGCAGATCGGGTCCGCCCTCCCAGTCCTGATCCGACACGAGCCAGTACTCATCTTCGGGGAACTCCGCCGCCAGGGCGCGCGCCAACTCCGCCGCGTACCGCGCGATCCCCCCCGACGGTTCGATCAGGGGAGTAGCATCCAGAGCGACCCGCATGGGGATGGTTCAGCCATCCGCTCCCTTACGGTTGCGGTTCGGTGCAGACAAATCCCGGTAGTTGCGCTGATAGTATTCACGATACTCGCCGCCTTTCACCCGGCTCACCCACGCCCGATTCGACCGGTACCACTCAATCGTCCGCGTCAACCCCTCCCCAAACTCGACGCGGGGCCGCCACCCCAGCTCCTGCTCCATCTTCGCGCTCGACAGCGCATACCGCCGGTCGTGCCCGGGCCGGTCGGTCACCCGTTGCAGCAGACTCTCCGGCTTGCCCGTGAGCCGCAGGACCTCCCGCACCACCTCCAGATTCGGTCGAGAGCAGTTCCCTCCGATATTGTAGATTTGTCCCGGCCGCCCGCCGGCCGCCACCGCCTCGATTCCGGCGCAGTGGTCCTCCACGTACAGCCAGTCCCGCACCTGTTGGCCGTCCCCGTAAATCGGCAGCGGCTGGTCGTCTAGGGCGTTGGTCACCATCAGGGGGATGAGCTTCTCGGGGAACTGGTAGGGTCCGTAGTTGTTCGACGCCCGCGTCACTACCACCGGGACGCCATACGTAGTAAAGAACCCCAGGCCCAGCAGATCCGACCCCGCCTTGGCCGCCGAATACGGGCTGGACGGACGCAACACAAAATCTTCAGCGGCTTCGAGCGGCGTCTCCAGGCTCCCGTATACTTCATCCGTCGAGACGTGGAGGAACTTCGCGACTTTGAACTGCCGCGCCCCTTCCAGCAGCGTGAACGTTCCCCGCAGATTCGTCTCGAACGCCGGACTCGGCGACAGGATGCTGCGGTCCACGTGCGACTCGGCGGCGAAGTGGACCACCAGCTCCGGCCGCTCCGCTTCGAACAGATCCGCCACCAGCGGCCCGTCGCAGATGTCTCCTTTGACGAACCGGTAGCGCGGATGCTTCTCCACCTCCGCCAGGTTCTCGAGGTTTCCCGCGTAGGTCAGCTTGTCCAGGTTAACTATGGAATCCTCGGGATGCCGGCACAAGTAATACCGGATGAAGTTCGACCCAATAAACCCGGCCCCTCCGGTAACTAGAAGTCTCATTTATGTTGGAGTTCCCAATCGTAGTTGATGCCGGGGTCGTCATAGGCGAGGCGGCCCTCGTCCTCGGGGTTGTAGAAGCGGTTGGTGACGTAGCACAGTACCGCCGGCTCGGCGCCGATCACCTTGTACCCGTGACCCACCCCCGGCGGGATCAGAACCTGCCAGGGCTGCAAGGTCCCGATGTAGAGCGTGTTGCAGGCGCCGAAGGTGGCCGAATCGACGCGCAGGTCCACCAGGCAAACCTGCAACTGCCCATGCACCGGAACCCACAAATCGGTCTGCTCGAAGTGGTAGTGGAGGGCTTTGATCGTGCCCGGATAGCTCACCGCCGAAGAGAACTGCAAAGGCCCGTTCCCCAGTTCGGCGGCCAAGCCCTGGCCCTGCCGCATCACTTCCAGGAAGTAGCCCCGGTCATCCGGCCAGAGCTGCACGCGCTCGATCCGCACACCGGCAATCAGCTCGGTCGAACCCGGCTGCCGGATGGCAGCGCCGGTGTCATGGCGCTCTCGGAACGGCGCCGCCAGGCTCCGCCCGTGCCGTTCGCCCAGCGGCTCTCCGGCGCCCCTCATGCCAGATCTCCCGTCTTGTTCGCTCCGGTTTCGGCCACCAGATTGGTAGCCCGCCGCAAGGAGTCGAACGTCCCGGCGTCGGTCCACCAGCCTTCCAGGAAATCGTAGGTCATGGTCCCCTCGCGGATGTAGGCGTTATTCACATCGGTGATCTCGAGCTCTCCCCGGTGGGACGGTCGCAGGACCTTCACCTTCTCAAACACCGTGGCGTCGTAGAAGTAGAACCCCGTCACCGCGTAGTTCGACTTCGGCTGCGGGGGTTTCTCCTCGATGCCGGCGATGCGGTCCCCGAGGATCTCGGCCACGCCGAACCGCTCGGCGTCGGGCACCTCCTTGAGCAGGATCTTGGCGCCCCTCTCCTGCCGCCGGAACTCCTCGGCCGCCCGGCGGAGGTTGTGCTCGATGATGTTGTCGCCCAGAATCACGCAGACCTTCTTTCCGTCGGCGAAGTGCTCGGCCAGCGACAGGGCGTCCGCAATGCCTCCCTCGCCCTCCTGGTAGGTGTAGTCCAAGTGCTTCAAACCAAACTCTTTACCGTTAGCCAGCAGCCGCAGAAAGTCCCCCGAGTTCCGTCCCCCGGTCACCACCAGGATGTCCCTGATCCCGGCGTTGACCAGGGTTCCGATGGGGTAATAGATCATGGGCTTGTCGTACACCGGCAACAAGTGTTTATTCGTGATCTTGGTGAGCGGAAACAGCCGGCTGCCGGTGCCGCCCGCCAACACGATGCCCTTCATGCTCTCTCCAGTTCGCAAACTCCTCATGATACAATAAGAAAACTCAGAACAGCCGACTGCGAGACCTGCGATGGATTACTACCGATGGGATGAGGTGAACCACGAGGAGATGAACCCGCTGTTTGCGCGGCGTGTGGTACACGGTGAGCGCCTCACCGTGGCCCGCATGTATTTGAAGAAGGGGTGCCGGGTGCCGCTCCATAGCCACGAGAACGAGCAGATCTCGAACGTGTTTGAGGGCGCGCTCCGTTTCGAGATCGGGGGCCAGGAGCTGACCGTGGGGGCCGGCGAGCTGGTGCGGATTCCTCCGAACGTCCCCCATTTGGCCGAAGCCCTGGAAGATACGGTATGCTTGGATATCTTCAACCCCATTCGGGAGGATTGGCTGCGCGGTGAGGATCAGTACCTCCGCCGCTAGGCCCTAACCGACACATGGATCTGGGGATACGAGAGCGGGTGGCTATAGTGGCCGCCTCCAGCCGGGGTTTGGGTCGCGCGGTAGCCGAGGCGCTGGCCGCCGAGGGCGTCCGTCTGGCTCTCTCGGCCCGGCAGGCCGATACCCTGGCCCAAACCGCCCAGTCGATCCGCGACCGCTTTGGGGTCGAAGTGCTGCACCAGGCCCTGGACGTGACCGACCCGGCCGCTGTTAAAAATTTCGTAGCTGCAACCTTCGACCACTTCGGGCGCGTCGATATGGGTGTCGCCAACGCCGGTGGTCCGCCTTCCAAGCCGTTTTCCGGAACCACCACGGAGGATTGGCGCAGCGCTTTTGACCTCAATTTCATGAGTACCCTGTACCTGGTGCGCGAGCTGCTCCCCCATATGCAGCGGCAGAAGTGGGGCCGCGTGGTGGCCATCACGTCTCTTACCGCCAAGCAGCCCACCGAGGGCCTGATCCTCTCGAACGCGATCCGCGCGGCCGTCAGCGGCTTGATGAAGAGTCTGGCCAACGAGTACGGGCGCGATAATATTCTGTTCAACTGCGTGTGTCCGGGTTACACGGCCACCGACCGGCTCAACCAGGTGGTGGCCGCCCAGGCCGCCGCCCAGGGCGTCGAGGCGGATGATATCGTATCCCGGTGGACCGCCCACATCCCGCTGGGACGGTTGGGCCGTCCCGATGAGTTCGCCGGTTTGGTGGCCTTCCTGTGCTCGGAGCGCGCCGGCTACATTACCGGCACATCAACCGCCATCGACGGCGGCCTGATCAAAGGAATTTATTAGAGATGGACCAAGCTTTCATTAACGTTGAAAACGTGAAGCGGCCCCCCGGGGCCGCAGCCGGCCCCCTGGCCGGCTTGGTGGACCTACCGGATTTCGGCAGGCCGGGCCAGGGGGCCCGGCGCGGCCCAGGGGGGCCGCCCCACATTTACAGGGGAACGGATTTTCGGTTACGCCGGACCATCC
>JBGOUV010000131.1:0-15796 GCA_041477815.1 Terriglobia bacterium
GCCCGGCCATAGACCTGGCCCAGGAAGGCAATCGTAACAGGATCTCCCCCCAGCAGCTTCACCGCCGTTTGATGCTCGCGAATCGCTTCCGGATACATGGCCTTGACGGTGTACGCCGAACCGAGGAATTGATGGGCGATGCCGAAGTTGGGGTCCATAGCCAGAGTCGCGCGGCATTGTTCGATAGCCTGATCGTAGCGGCGTGATTGGAGGTGGACGGCTCCGAAGGCGGCCTGGATGATTAAGGAAAGAGGATCGATTTCGCTGGCCCGTTTCATCTCGGTAAGGGCTTCGTCGAAGCGTCCCATGGAAGCCAGAGACTCTCCATACCACTGGTGACCCGTGGCATAGCCGGGCTTCAGCTCCAGGGCCTTCTTGAAGTTGCTTTCTGAGCCGGCCCAGTCCCAGTCATACTCGGACAGGACCAAGCCCAGGGTGGTGTACGCTTCGGCGAGGGCGCCATCGAGCGCGAGAGCCCTTTGCGCGGCGGCCCGCGCCTTGGGATACCACTCCCGCGGCGGCGTTCCCGTATCGTACTCGCCCATCAAGCCAAAGCTGTCGGCCAGCCCGGCGTGGGCGAGAGCGAAGCCCGGGTCCTTGGCAATGGCATTCTCGAAGTGCGCGATGGCGGTCCTCAGGCTGGCCGTGGTGCGCCGGTTCCACTGGTAGCGGCCCTTCAAATATTCTTGATAGGCTTCGGCATTCTCCGTAGGACGGCGGGCCAGCCGCTTCTGCTCCTCGCCGGTCAGCTTCAGGCGCAGCTTGTCGGAGATCTCCCGCCCGATCTCCTCCTCGATGGCGGACACATCGGCCAGCTTCCGGTTGTACCGCTCGCCCCACAGTTGCGCTCCCTCCGCCACGTCCACCAGCTCCGCCTGGATGCTGACGCTGTCCCCCCGCTGCACCAGCCGGCCGGTCAGGACCGCCCGAACCTTCAGCTCGCGTCCGATCTTGCCGGGGTCCACCTGCTGGCCCTTGTACCGGAAGACGCTGCTGCGGGGCAGGACCTTCAGTTGCGGCAGGCGCGACAGATTGTTGATGAGGCTCTCGGTAATCCCGTCGCTCAGATACTCCGTGCCGGCATCGCCGCCGGCATTTGCGAACGGCAGGACGGCCAGCGAGTCGATGGCCTGGCGGCGGCCGCTGACCGCGTAGTAGGCGGCGCCGGCCAGCAACAACAACACGGCGGCGGCTCCGGCCAGCCACCGCAAACTTGTTTTCCTGGCGGCCGCCGGCACGGCCGCCGTTCGCCCGGACTCGGTATCCCGCTTCAGCCGTCGCAAATCGGCCAGCATCTCGCGCGCCGACTGGTACCGCACCTCGCGGTCCTTTTCGATAGCCTTGCCGATGATCCGCTCCAGCTCGGCCGGCACCTCGGGGCGCAGACGGCTCGGCGGCAGCGGCGCCTTGTTGAGAATGGCGTCGAAGATCACGGCCGTCGCCGCGCCCTGGAAAGCCGGCGCCCCGGTGGCCATCTCGTACAGAACGACCCCGAACGAGAACAGATCGGTACGGGCGTCCACGGCCTCGCCTCGCGCCTGCTCGGGCGACATGTAGGCCACGGTCCCCAGCGTGGTGCCGGGGCTGGTCACCAACGCCTGTTCCAGGGTCGGGGCGTCCGGCCCGTGATGGTCCGGCTGGAGAGGTTCCAGCTTGGCCAGACCGAAGTCCAGAATCTTGGCCTGCCCGCGCCGGGTCACGAAGATGTTCGCCGGCTTGATGTCGCGATGGGTGATCCCGGCGGAGTGGGCGGCGTCCAGGGCGTCGGCGACTTGCATGGCCAGGTCCACCACCGGCTCGGCCGGCAGCGGCTGGCCTCCGATGCGTTCCCGCAACGTCTGGCCCTCCAGCATCTCCATGGCGATGAAGTGCTGGCCCTCAGCCTCATCGATGTCGTAGATCGTGCAGATACTGGGGTGGTTCAGGGCGGAGGCCGCCTGGGCCTCGCGCCGGAAGCGTTCCAGCGCCTGGCGGTCCTGGGCCATCTCGGCGGGGAGGAACTTGAGGGCTACGGCCCGCTTGAGCTTGAGGTCTTCGGCCTTGTAGACCACGCCCATGCCGCCGCTGCCCAGCTTTTCCAGGATGCGATAGTGCGAGATGGTCCGGCCGATCATCACTTTTTCCCGGGGCCGGCGCGGCGCTCGAGCTCCTTAAACCCGTTCCGTAGATTCAATCGCGTTACCGACGACTCCTGCTTGCCCCTCCCAGTGGCCCCTGGGGGCGCCAGCATCCGGTTCGCGCTAGGGCGGGTTCCAGGGGCAAGCGGCATGAGTTTGTGCAATTATAGACCCGGCAGTGACGGAATCCAACCGGATTCCGGTCCCCGGAGCGTCACGGTACTCGATTGTGAACCAACGGCGTCTACGCGCGGTCTTGGCGGCGAACAGACTGGAGTGGCGGAAGCACGTTCTGGAAAGGCTACCCGAGAGGGAGATATCTCAGGCTGCGGTCCTGGCGGTATTGGACGCCGGAGAGTGCATTGAAGATTATCCCGCCGACCTCCCGTATCCTAGCGCGCTTTATCTGGGCTGGGACGGCAAGCGGCCGGTTCACGTTGTGGTAGCCTTGGATGAAGCGAAACGATTGGGCCTACATCATCACCGTGTACGAGCCCGACCTCGACCATTTCGAGTCCGACTATCGAACCAGGAGGCAGCGGTGAGGCATTCTAGCCCGGGAGGCAGTTGCCCGCTCTGCGGAGGCAGCAAAGCGGCCGGCCGGACCACGTACACGGTCGACCTCGGCTTTGGCGTGGTAGTGGTTCGGAACGTTCCCGCTATGCGGTGCCTGCAATGCGGCGAGGAATGGATTGACCATGCGACCGCGGCCGAGCTCGAGCGCGTCACGAACGAGGCCAAGCAAAAGCGGCACGAGATCGAAGTCGTAGCCCTCTAAAACCCGCTTGCTACACGGGCGCCCTGGTTCCCTGGCGGGCTTCTTCTGCATCGTTTCGGGGAAGGGCCGGCTTTCGTATTCGCCGACGGCGTAAATGGTCGGCCGATCATGGGAGCCCGGTATGGCTTGGACCTTGGTGACGTCAATCATCCGATCCCTGACGGTCGCGGTTCGGTGCTAAAATCAGAGTTCCGTGACGGAATCCACCCTCCTCCTGATTTTCAGCCTGCTGGCCTTCCTGTTCACCATCAGCGTGCACGAATCGGCCCATGCCCTGGTGGCGGACCGCTGCGGCGACCCCACCGCCCGCCTGCTCGGCCGGATCTCCCTCAACCCGCTGCGCCACATGGAAGTGTTCGGGACGGTTCTGGTGCCGATCCTGACCGCCGTGAGCGGGCTGCCGATGATCGGGTGGGCCAAGCCGACCCCGGTGGACACCAGCCGGCTGCGGCGCCGCAAGTGGGACAGCATCCTGGTGTCGGCGGCCGGACCGGCCAGCAACCTGCTGACGGCGTTGGTGTGCCTGGCGCTGTTGCTGCTGGTGCGCGCGTCGTCGGCCGAAGGGGGGCGGGTGGTGGAGCAGTTGTCGCTGGTGGGGTCGGCGGGATTGCACGGATCGGCCCTGAACCCCCTGGCCACGCTGGTCTATCGGCTTCTCACCATCAGCGTGATTCTGGGGATGTTCAACCTGCTGCCGGTTCCACCGCTCGACGGCAGCCACATCGTGGGCGAGCTGCTGCCGGCGCGGGCTCTGGGCCTCTACCGCGCGGCGGCGCCGTTCGGGTTCCTGATCATTCTGGTCATCTTCTACTACACCCCGCTCGACCAGTGGTTGTTCGATCATCCCATGCGGTGGTGCAACTCCCTGCTGAGACTGTAACGGTGGACGCTTCCTCTTTGAACGTGCATGTGGAGCAGTTCGAGGGTCCCCTGGACCTGCTGCTCGACCTGATCCGGCGCCAGCAGATCAACATCTACGATATCCCCATCGCGCAGATCACGGCTCAGTATTTGGAATATCTGAAGCAGGCCGAGCAGTTGAACGTGGACCTGGGCGGCGAGTTCGTGCTGATGGCGGCCACGCTGATCCAGATCAAGTCGAAGCTGCTGCTGCCGGCCGATCCGGTGCTGCCCGGCGAGATGCCGGAGGACCCGCGCGCCGAGCTGGTCAACCGTCTGCTCGAGCACGAGAAGTACAAGGACGCCGCCCAGATGCTCCACCAGAAGCAGATGATCGAGGAGAACGTCTGGTCCAATCCGCAGATCGCCTCCTTTCTGGACGCGGACGAGGACCCGGGGCTGGCGGTGGGCATCGTGGACCTGGTCGAGACGTTCGAGAAAATTCTGGAGCGGGCCCGGAACCGGCCGCAGTTCGAGGTGGCGGGCGAGGATGTGACGGTGGCCCAGCAGATCCGGTACTTGAAGAACCTGCTGCGGTCGACCGAGGAACCCCTGATGCTGCAAGAGGTCTTCGAGCGGCAGGTGGGCCGCCGTCCCCTGATCGCGCTGTTTCTGGCGGTGCTGGAGCTGGTGCGGATGCAGGCCATCCTCCTGCGCCAGAAAGAGCTCTTCGGCGAGATCGTGATCCGCAAGCACAAGTTGTTCGACGTGGTGTTCCAGACCGAGGAACCGCTGGCTGCGGTGGATGAAGAATATGTCTGATTTCCCAGTGACGGCCACGGCCCAGACCGAAGCCGAGCGCCAGAAGCGCGAGCGGCGAGCGCTGCTCGAAGCGATTGTCTATGTGACCGAGGATCCGGTGTCGGTGGACCAACTGGCCAAGGGGCTGGAGTGGCCGCGGGAAGAAGTGGAAGCGCTGCTGGCTGAGCTGGTGGCGGACTACCAGAGGCCCGACCGCGGCATCGAGGTGCGCACCGTCGCCGGCGGATACAAGATGTCCACCAAGGCGGAGCACCACGACGCCGTACGGCGCTTCGTCAAGACCCTGAAGCCGCCCCTGAAGCTGTCGCTGCCGGCTCTGGAAACCCTGGCCGTGATCGCCTACAAGCAGCCGGTGACGGTGCCCGAGATCCTGGAAATCCGCGGGGTGAGCGGCGGCGGGGTGGTCAAGACGCTGCTCGATCGCAAGCTTATCACCACCGCGGGCCGCAAACAGGTCATCGGACGCCCGATTCTGTACAAGACGACCAAGGAGTTCCTGGTCCAATTCGGGCTGAACGACGTCAGCGAGCTGCCCAGCCTGAAGGAGTTCGAGGAGCTGAGCCGGGCGGCCCTGGGCGAAGACGCGCCTCCGCCCCCGCCGACCCCGCCACCGGCGGAAGCCTGATGCCAGAGCCGCGACAGCACCGGCGCGGTACGGACCTGGTAGCAAATTTGCTACCAGGTGAGCGTCAGCTGCGCCGCAAGGACCTCACCGCAGATCTGCGCTCAGGTGAGCGTCTGCAGAAGATCATCTCCGCCGCCGGGGTTACCTCCCGCCGGAAGGCCGAGGCCCTGATCCGCGAGGGCCGAGTGACCGTTAACGGCCAGGTGGTCACCGAGCTCGGCACCAAGGCCGACCCCGCCAAGGACCACATCAAAGTGAACGGCAAGCTCCTGCGGCTGGAGCGCCAGCGCGTCTACTTGATGATAAACAAGCCGAAGAACTGCGTCACCACCATGCGGGACCCCGAGGGTCGCCCCACGGTGATGCAGTACCTCAAGAGGATCAAGGAGCGGATCTATCCGGTGGGGCGTCTCGATTACCACAGCGAGGGACTGCTGCTCCTCACCAACGACGGCGAATTCTCGAACGCCATTCTCACCGGCGGCCATGACGCCCCCAAGACGTACCTGGTGAAAATCAACGGCGTCCCCAAGGAAACGGACCTGGACAAGCTGCGCGAGGGCCTCCCGCTGGAAGGCCGCCAGACCCGGCCGGCCGAGATCCGCCGGCTGCAACACGGCGTCGCCAATCCCTGGTTCGAGGTAACCTTGGTGGAAGGACGCCAGAACCAGATCCGGCGCATGTTCCAGCGCTTGGGATTCCTGGTGGAGAAGTTGAAGCGGGTGCGGATCGGGCCGCTCGAATTAGGGCCGCTCCAGGCGGGCCATTACCGGCCCCTGACCGAGCAGGAGATCGGGCGGGTCCGGCGGCTGGTGAAGAGAAGGAAATGAGCGACGAAGAGATCCGGCGCCTGCTGAGTACGGCCAAGACCATCGCGGTAGTGGGTCTGTCGGCCAAGCCCTGGCGGCCGAGTCACGGCGTGTCGGAGTACATGCAAAGCCGCGGCTACCGGATCATCCCGGTGAACCCGAACCTGACCGAGGCGCTGGGCGAGAAGGCCTACGCGCGCCTGGAGGACGTTCCCGGGCCGGTGGATATCGTCAATATCTTCCGCCGGCCCGAGGCGGTGGAGCCGATCGTCGACGCGGCCATCCGCATGGGGGCGCGGATGGTGTGGATGCAGGAGGGCGTCATCCACCACGGGGCGGCCGACAAGGCCCGGGCGGCGGGCTTGGCGGTGGTGATGGACCGCTGCATCCTCAAGGAGCACCGGCGGCATTTCCGGTAGAGAGATCCGGAGAGCATCAGCGCGTCAGTCCGGTGGTCCAGTTCAGCGTCACCGTCATGGGGACGGGGCCCTCGTCCAGGCTCTCCAGAAAGTAGAATTTGCGGCCGTCGGCGGTAACGGCGTACTGGTTGCGGGTCGGATCCACGCGCACCGGAACCGCAAACAGCTCGCGCGCCGGCCCGGCTTCCGGCGTGGCCGCCGGCTTGATGTCCACGGACATCAATTTGCCTTCGAGCGTGAGGTAGAACAGCTCCTTGCCGTCCCTTCTCCACAGGGGCTGGCAGCCGGAGCTATTGGAGATCTGCCGCCGCTCGGTGAAGCTGGGGAAGGACGCGAGGTAGACCTCCCAGCGGCCGGATTCGCTCGAATTGTAGGCGACCCAGCGGCCGTCGGGAGACACCGCCGGCTGGTCCTTGTCAAATTCGCTCTGGAACAGCGGCACGGGTTTCCGGTCACCCGCCAGCGGCAGCCGAGAGAACGACTTGCCATTTATGTTGAGGAACACGATGGAGCCGCCGGGAAGCCACTGCGCGGCGTATTTTTGATCGGCGGACTCCAGAAGCATCTCCTCCGGCGGGCCGCCTACGACCTTGCGGTATAGGTTCAGCGTGCCCTTTCGGCCGGAGCTGAAGACCAGCTCGCGGCCGTCGGGCGACCAAACCGGGTCTGTCTCGGGTGCCGGATCCGACGTGACGCGCGAAAAGATGCTGCCGGCAAGTTCCAGCAGCCAGATATCCCGGTTGTTGGTCCGGGAGTCCACCGCCTCCAGGGCCAGCCGCTTTTCGTCGGGCGACAGCGCGAACTGCACGATGCCGCGAGGCTCGCCGGCGGCGGCGAGGCGCTTGCCGTCCCGCGCATAGGAGGCAATCTGGGTGCTCACGGACACGCCGCCGCGCCAGGCCAGCACCCCGGTCTGCGAAATCGAGAACCGGGCTCCAAGGGCTGCAAAACGCCCCACGCCTTCGGCGACGGGGAACGGGTCCCCGCTCACCTGCGGCTTGCCGGCATCGAACGACTGGGCCATGAGGGTCTGCTGCCGGGCGAACAGGAGGAAGCCGGGCGGCGCGAAACCGAAGTTGGACTGCGCGGCGAGCACGGGACGGGTCTCGGCCGAGTCGAGCGAGCCGGCGCGGATTCCGCTCTTGCCGGCGTCCGCAACGCCGGAATAATAGAGGAAGTGACGTCCATCGGGCAGGAACCACGGCCAGACCTGGAGCTCTTGGTTGGCGCTGTCCAATTGCAGAACTGGTTTGGGTTCGCCGCCGGCGGCGGGTACCCGGCGCAGCGGATTCCGAACGGACCCGAACAGGATCGTGCTGTCCTGACTCCACGTTCCACCCCGGCCGGGGCCCATCTCGCAGAGTGTCTGCGGAGGCGCTCCGGTGGTATCCACTTTCTTTAGCTTCTGGTCGGCGAAGAAGGCGATGAAACGGCTGTCGGGCGACCAGAACGGAAAGAAGCCGCCTTCGGTACCCGGCAGCGGCTGCATGGCCAAGGTGTCCAGGGATCGAAGCCACAGCTGCGGCTTGTCCTGTGTGGCCCCAGCGCTGAAGACAAGGCGGCGTCCATCGGGTGAAACGATCGGGGAGTCGCTAATGGCGTAGGTCGTCTTGGGCGGAGGGAAAATCTGGAAGCGGACCGGGCGGAGGTCGGCGGGTTTCTCGCGGAAATGCACGAACGAAACCGCCAGCCCCGCCACCAAGAGCGCCGCGGCCGCTGCCCAGGCCAGGCGCTCCCGTGACTTCGGCAGCACGGCCGCCGGCGCCGGGGCGAAAGGCTGCGCGGGCGGCGCGTGGAGGATCTCGTCGATCTCGAGGCGCGCGTCGCCGATGTCGCGCAGCCGCTGCTTCCGGTCGCGCTCGAGACACCGCCGCAGCAGGTGGAGCGGCGCGCCGGCGGGCAAGGCGCTCCAATCCGGGTCCGTCTTCAGGACGGCGGCCAGCGTATCCGACACGGTTTCGCCGCGGAAGGTCGGGCGCCCGGTGAGCAGCTCGTACAGCACCACGCCGAACGACCAGATGTCGGCGCGCTTGTCTACAGGGGTCCCCCGGGCCTGCTCCGGCGACATGTAGCCGGCGGTACCCAAAATCACGCCCGCCCGCGTCGCCGCCAGGCTCAGAGTGGGCGAGTGGGCGGGGTTGACGGCGCTGGGGTCGTCGTCCAGGGCCTTGGCCAGGCCGAAGTCCAGAACTTTTACCTGCCCCTCCGGCGTGATCTTGATATTGGCCAGCTTGAGGTCGCGGTGGACGATGCCCTTTTCGTGGGCGTACTCGAGGGCTTCGGCGATCTGCCGGGCGATGGCGAGAGCGTCGTCGAGGGGCAGGGGGCCTTGCAGGGTCTCGCCGGGGACGTACTCCATCACCAGGGCGCGGTCTTCGAGGCCGTAGAGCTGGGCGATGTTGGGATGGTTCAAGGACGCCAGCACCTGGGCCTCGCGCTCGAACCGCGCCATACGCTCGGCGTCTTGGGCGAAGACCTCCAGCAGCACCTTCAGCGCCACGTCGCGGTTCAGCCGGGCATCGCGGGCGCGGTACACCTCGCCCATGCCGCCCGCGCCGAGGGGAGAGATAATCTCATAGGGCCCCAGCAAGGCGCCGTCAGCAAGCGTCATCGTTTTCCCTCCGGCGTGGACTTCGTTGTACACTGGAACCAGGCGGGCGCCGGCATGATATCGCAATATCTCGACGTGGCGATGCGCAGAGCGCATTACGAGATGATCGACGATCCCGAGCCGTTTTACGGAGAGATCCGGGAATGCCAGGGCGTTTGGGCCACGGGCAAAACCCTGGAAGAATGCCGGCAGACTCTGCTCGATACTCTCGAAGGCTGGCTCGTTCTGAGCCTGCAAAAAGGCTTGCCGATTCCGGCTCTGGATGGAATCTCGCTGCTGGCGCCGGAGCCAACCGAGGTTCATGGCTAGGCTCGGGCCTGTCTCGTGGAAAGAGCTCGTTCGGAAACTGCACACCCTGGGTTTCGAGGGCCCGCTGTACCGGGGCAAGCATCCCTACATGGTGCGGCGGGAGATCCGGGTCACCGTACCAAATCCCCACCGGCAGCAGATCAGTGTCGATCTGTTGAGCCGGATTCTTCGGCAAGCCGAGGTTACGCGGGAAGAGTGGGAGACAGTCGAGTAAGGATCCAACCGGCAGGCGCTGCTCGAACGGCGCCCTCCGTTCGCCGTCTCGGCCCAACCGCGCGCCGGAAGCGAGCGTCATCTCCTCACCCCCGCCAGCCAGTTGACCACCACCGTCAGGGGGGTATCGGACGTTTCGGCCCCGCTCCGGATCATTAGAAAGCGCTTGCCGTCCGCCGCGACCTCATAGGGAAACGGATTGAACCCAGGGGGCACGGTGGGGACGCGGGCGTCGAACAGCGGCTGGGGAACGGCGGCCTCAAACGACGGCCGCGGGCCGGCGACCGCCTTCACTGCACTCGCCATCAGCTTGCGGTCCGCGGAGAGAAAAAACAACTCCTTGCCGTCCCGCCTCCACCGTGGGAACTGGCCTCCGACGAGCGAGACCTTCCATTTACCGGGTCCGGCGGGAAAGGGGCGAACGTACACCTCGTAGCGGCCCGATTCGTCCGAGCTGTAGGCGATCCAGGCGCCGTCCGGCGAGAACTGTCCCTGCGACTCGCGGAATTCCGTCTGGAGAAACGGGGCGGGCTTTCGCTCGCCCTGCAAAGGCAGGACCCACAAATCCGAGCCGGTCTTGGGATCGAGCTGGCTATACAGCAGGAAACGTCCGTCCCGGGAGCAGGAGGTCGCGTATTTCCTCTGGGGCGGCTGGAGCAGCGGCTCGTCCTGGCCGGCCCCGCTGGTCTCCTTTTGATAGAGGTCATCGATCCCGGCGCTACGGTTGGAGCTAAACACCAGGCGGGCGCCATCCGGTAGCCACACCGGCTCATAGTTGGTGGAAGCATGAAAGGTGAGGCGCGTTTCGGCTCCTCGCGACAGCTCATGCAGCCAGATGTCGCTGTTTTGCCCTCCCGCGTTGTATCGCGGCACGGCCACCGTCTTTTCGTCCGGGGAGAGGGCAAGCTCGGTGATCCGGCCGGGCGCGCCCACCTTCGCGAGCTCCTTGCCGGCGCGGTCGTACCAGGCGATCTGGCTCTCGCCCAAGCCGCTGCCGGCCTGATAGACGAGCACGCCAGTTTCGGACAGCGCTACCGGTGCGTGCTGCTGGACAGGACCGAACAACACCTGCTCGGCGACGGGGAACAGGTCACCTGCGGGTTGGAGGCCCTTGGGCTCCACGGGTTGCGCCATCAGGGTGTTCTCGCGCACGAAGAGAATATAGGCCGTGTCGCTCCGAGACGGCTGGAACCAGGCCACACTCGATTCATCGGCCAGCACCCGCTGGCTCGCCTGGGAATCGAGCGAGGCCAGGTGCACGCCGCCCTTGCCTTCGGCGGCCAAGCCGACAAGAAGGTAGAGGAAGCGCCGGCCGTCCGGCAGGAAAACGGGGAAGCGGTGAACGGTCCCAGCCTCGGCCTTCGTCACCGGAGCGGGCACCCCGCCCAAGGCCGGCACGCGCTGCAACGAACTCGCGCGGGTGCTTGGCGTGAAGACGATCACCCCGTCGCGGTTCCAGGCGCCTCGCCGGCCGTCGGGGGCGTCGCACAGGGTCTGGGCCGGCCCGCCGTTCACCGCGATCTTCTTCAGCTTCCCCTGGGCGAAGAACCCGATCCAGCGGTTGTCCGGCGACCAGAAAGGATAAGAGGCATCTTCCGTACCTGGCAACAGTTGCGGCTGCATCGCGTCGAGCGCTCGCACCCAGAGCTGGCGCTTTCCCTCGCCCAACGCGGCGATGGCGAGATAATGGCCGTCCGGGGAGATGGCGAAGGTGTGGATGGCGGTCTTCTCGGGGGCGGGAATCGAGTAGCGGAGGACAGGTTGGGGCGGAGGGGTCTCGCGGAAGTAGAGGACGGCCGCGAGCGCTAAAACCAGGACAGCAATTCCACCACCAAGACACCAAGACACGAAGGAAAACCTGGGTTCCTCTTGGTGTCTTGGTGCCTTGGTGGTGACTTGCGGCTCCCTCGCCTCCAGGACGATGCGCGCTTCCCCGATGGCCTGCAACCGCTGCCGGCGGTCCTTGGCGAGGCAACGCTCGAGCAGCGTCCGGATGGTGGCCGGCGTCCCGGCGGGGAGCTTTTGCCAGTCCGGCTCGAATTTCAGGACGGATGCGAGCACGTCGGACACGGTGTCGCCGCTGAAGGCCGGGACGCCGGCCAGCATCTCGTAGAGCACCGCGCCGAAAGCCCAGACGTCGGCGCGGCGGTCGGCCGCCGCCCCCCGGGCCTGCTCGGGCGACATGTAGGCGGCGGTGCCGAAGATCTCCGGGAGCACCTTCAGCGCCACGTTGCGGTTCAGCCGGGCGTCGCGGGCGCGATACACCTCGCCCATGCCACCCGCGCCCAGGGGAGAGATAGTCTCATAGGGACCGAGGCGGGTTCCGGCGGCGAGGGGCATGGCGTACCGGCAAGGATTCTAGCACAGGAAAGACTGGCCTTCTCAAAAAAGGAACACCGGCGGTGTTGCCGCCGATTTACACCCCTTTAAAAAAAATAACGGCTCATTTTTGTCACCTCGGAGTTATACTATCGGAATCTCGGAGGATGCCATGCCGCTCGAATATGATGCCATTGTGATCGGGACCGGTTTCGGAGGCGCCATCGCCGCCACCAAGCTGGTGGAAAAGCAAAAGAAAATCCTGCTGCTGGAGCGCGGTACCTGGTGGATCACGCCGGAAAAGCTGGGTAAGCCGCCGGTCTCGGCGAAACCTCCCATTCCGGAGTGGGCCAAGGCCAACAACCAGCCGGTGCAATACTGGCCCCGGCCGAACAACCGCCAGGGCCTGCTCGACCTGTTTGCCTCCGTGCGGCACGCTGCCAACCATCAGGGCCTCTACCAATACTCGATGTTCAAGCAGGCTCATGTCCTCACCGCCAGCGGTGTCGGCGGCGGCTCGCTGATTTACTCCAACGTTACTCTGCGGCCCAAGACTGAAGTGCTCCAGGGCCTCCAGCTAAACCTGGCCGACGACGAATACAAGAATGCCGCCGACTGGATGGCCAAGTACCGCGGCAAGCTAAGCCGGATCGTGACCAAGATCCCGCTGCCGGGCAAGGACGTCGCCAACCTCAACGCCAAGGAAGACTACCTCTATCTGGACCGCAGCCGGGCCCTGAGAGACGCTGCCCGGGTGGTGGCCCAGAAGCGGGGCGTCGAGATTCCCTGGGAGCCGCTGCCGCTGTCGGTCATCGAGTTCGAGCCCGGCGAGGGAACCGACTCCACCAAGGCCAACACCTTCTGCGAGCGGCAGGGACGCTGTCTGCTCGGCTGCCTGCCCGCCGCCCGCCACACCCTGAACAAGACCCTCTACCGGGATCTGCTGTCGGATCCCGCCAAGGGCGCCACCCTGATGCCGCTGGCCGAGGTCCGCGACATTGAGAAAATCAAGGACGGCTACCGCGTTCGCTTCCGCGACCATCGCGACGAGGGCCGGGAGAAGTTTGCCACCGCCGAAAAGGTCTTTCTGGCGGCGGGGACCCTGGGGTCCACCGAGATCCTGCTCCGCTCCCGCGATAGCGGACTGCTCCCGCTGGGTGACCAGGTGGGCCGCCGCTTCTCCACCAACGGCGACTTCGGCGGCTTCGCCCTTAACACCGGCAACTCCGTCCACAGCACCCGTGGCCCCATTAACACTTGCCATATCCAGGTTAAGGTTGATGGGGTCCACATCAAGGTCGAGGACTGCTCCATCCCCGAGATGTTCGCCGCCATTGCCAGCACCTCGCTCGGCGTACTGGACAACTTCTTCCAGCGCGAGGCTTTCAAGGCCAAGATGATGCTGGCCTGGACCACCCACGTTCTGCCCGACCTGCGCGACTTCTTCCCCACCCTCCCCGACACCCACGACCCCAACAACTACCAGACCGAAGCTGAGATGGTGTCCAACCTGTTCTTCTTCAACGTCATGTCTCAGGACGATGCCAGCGGCGTCTTCCGTCTCTCCGATGACAAACTCGACCTGGACTGGGACCGGCCCGTCGCCGAACTCCCCTTGTGGACCAAGATTGAAGACCTTCTCAAGGACCTCGCCGCAGCCATGGGCCAGGACTGCCGTTATGTTCCCTTCCCCCTGTGGCGAGGGCTGGCCAGCCGCAGGCTCATTGTCACCCACCCGCTGGGCGGCTGCGCCATCGGGGCCGATAACTCCCAGGGGGTGGTCAACGAGTTCGGGCAGGTCTACGACTGCTCCCGGCCGGCGGGATCGCGAGACGTATTGCCGGGCCTGCTGGTGGTGGATGGCTCGACGATTCCGGGCGCCCTGGCCGCCAACCCCTCGCTGACCATCTCGGCGCAGGCCTTCAAAGCCGTGGCCAAGGCGCTGGAGCCGGCCGTCATCGCGGCAGCTCAGCCGTAGGCCTTTGCTAGCCCCCCCCGGCCTGCACTCCAACCGCGTAGCGGCCGGCGATCACGGGAATCTCCAGCGGGCCGTAAGGAGCACCCGCGGCATTTTCGGGCAGACGACCAATAGGCCAAAATGGGAAGAGGCATGAAGTTCGTTGTGAGCATCCATCAGGACGAAGATGGCGTGTATGTTGCCGAGTGCCCCTCCCAGCCTTGGTCGCATCGGCTTCTGTCTGATTCATCCAGTTAGCTCCCGGTTTTATCCCGCCCGGTTGGTTTGGATCGTGCGGCTCTCGCTGGCGGCACGCTTTCGCAAGCGGTCGCGGACGCCGTCCATACTAGAATCCGGGGCCGCCCGCGTGTCAAGTAATTTCTACTGCTCACTATTGCTGAAAGGTTAGCGGTTCAGGAACAGTCGGACAAAGTTGGCCGTCGTCCGGGCTACTACCTCTTCGAGGGGCACGCCGCAGGCCTGGGCCAGAGCCTGTGCCGTGTGGATCACGAAGGCCGGCTCATTGCGCTTGCCGCGCTGCGGTACGGGAGCCAGATACGGGGAGTCGGTCTCAATTAGTAGCCGGTCCAAGGGCAGGCGGGCGGCGGTCTCGCGCAGAGCGGCGGCTTTTGGGAAGGTCAGGATCCCGGCAAAGGAGAGGTAAAAACCGAGGTCGAGGGATTGAACCGCTTCGTCCCAACCCCCGCTGAAACAGTGCATGACCCCGGCGCCGTCCCAGTCGCGGCGGAGAATCGAGACCGTGTCGTCCCAGGCCTCCCGGGTGTGGATGACGATGGGCTTGGCGGCGCGGCGGGCGATGGCCAGTTGCGTCGCGAAGACTTCCCTCTGCACCTCTCGGGGAGAGTGGTCATAGTGGTAATCCAGGCCGATTTCCCCCACTGCCAGGACCTTAGGGTGGCCGCAGAGTTGCTCGAGGCGCTCGAGGGCGGCGGCATCGGCCTTGGAGGCTTCATGCGGGTGGACCCCGACGGTGGCGTAGAGCCAGGGGACGGCCTCGGCGAGGCGGGTCGCAACTTCGAGATCCGGGGGCCCATTTCCGGAGCCGATGGTCAGAGCGAGGGTGACTCCGGCAGCCTGGGCCCGTTTCAACACTTCTTCGCGGTCAGGGTCGAAGCGGGCGTCGTCCAGATGGCAATGCGAGTCGATCATATGTGGTCGCGTCCATGTAAGTCATTGATTCTGCAAAGGCGAACCTGGTTGCAAATTTGCAACCAGGTTCGTTTGCCAACGGGATGCTCAAGCCGCGAATGGTTTTATTCGCGTCCATACGCGTCCATTTGCGGCTAAGAATCTTACTTCAGCCGCGCCCCCACCGGCACGTCCTCCAGAAATCCCGACAGCACCGGCGCCCCGTCCGGCAAAGAAGCGGCCAGGATCATCCCGTTAGACTCGATGCCGCGCAGCTTGCGTGGCTGGAGGTTGGCCACGATCACCACCTTGCGCCCCACCATCTGCTCCGGCGTGTAGGCCAAGGCGATCCCCGCCACAATCGAGCGCGGCTCGGGCTCGCCAATGTCGACGAGCATGTGCAGCAGCTTATCGGCCCCCTTCACCCGCTCCGCCGACTTCACCACCCCGACCCGCATGTCGACCTTGGCGAAATCGTCGATCGAGATCTTGCCGTCCGCCGCGACCGCCGCGACCGCCGCCGGAGCGGGCACCGGCGCCGCCGGCGTCGGCGCCGCCTTACCCAGCAGCACCGCCTGCTCGCGCGCCACCTGCTCTTCGAGGTCCCGCATCTTTTGGATCGCCTCCGCTTTATCGAGTCTGGGAAATACCGCTTCCGTCTTGCCGATTCTCTGGCCCGCCACGAGGCCGCCCCACCGGAGCCGGTCGATCCGCTCGCCGTCCAGCGGCGACACCTGCCCCAACTGTTGCCAGATCCTTGCCGTCGAGTCCGGCAGCATGGGGTGGAGCAGCACGGCCACCACCCGGATGGCTTCGGCGGCCGTGGCC
>JBGOUV010000535.1:0-3755 GCA_041477815.1 Terriglobia bacterium
GCTACTACCACCGAACCGCGACCGTAAGGGAGTTCCACTTGGCCGCACGGCCAGTCGATGAAAACGTGGGGCGGCCCCCCCTGGGCCGCAGCCGGCCCCCTGGCCGGCTTGGTGCACGTATCCGGAACTCGGCAGGCCGGGCCGGGGGGCCCGGCGCGGCCCCGGGGGCCGCCCCACATTTACCGGGGAGCGAATTCAGGAACCAACCGCTCCTTCACGGTCGCGACTCGATACGCCGCCAATACCGCTCTGCCTGCGCTACGTCCCGCAGGATCTGGGCCCGCAAGTCTTCCGGCGTATCGAACTTCTTCTCGTCCCGCAAACGCCGCCAGAAGCTCACCTCGATCCGCTCCGGATCCGGACCCTCCAGAGGCCGCAGCAGGAAGGTCTCCACCGACAGCTCGGAGCCGTCGAACGTCGGCCGGTACCCGACGTTGGTCACCGATGGCCACCGCCGTCCCGTCGCCGCCTCTAGGGTACAAGTGATATACACACCCCGCCCCGGCAGCACTTCGGTCTCTGGAGCCAGGTTCAGCGTCGGGACCGTCCGGCGCGCGCCCACACCGTGCCCGCGCACCACGCGACCCTCGACAGCGAATGGCCGCCCCAGCAGCCGCCCCGCGCGGTCCACGCGCCCCTCCCCGATCCAACGGCGGATTCCGGAGCTGGATACGAGTTCCCCCCGGCGCCACACCGGCTCCACCACGCGCACTTCGTATCCCAAGCGCCGGCCGAATTCCCGCAGCGCCTCGACATTGCCGCTCTGACGCCGGCCGAACCGGAAATTCGCACCCACCGCTACCGCCCGGCCGCACAGGGCCCCCGCCACCACCCGCCGGAGGAACTCCTCCGGCTCCCACCGCGCCACCTCCGGCGTAAACGGCAGCACCAGCGCGGCATCGAGACCCGCTTGCTCCAGGAGCCGCAATCGCGTTTCGAGCGTGGTCAACAACCTCGGCGCGCGCTCCGGCGCCACCACCCGCGTCGGATGCGGGTCGAAGGTTAGGGCCACCGCCCGCCACCCCTGACGCCGCGCGAGCTCCACTACCTCGCTCAAGATGCGGGCGTGGCCAACGTGGACCCCGTCGAAGTTCCCGATCGTCAAGGCCGAGGGACCAAACCCCGGTGGAACCTGGTCCAGCGCCCGGTACGCGGCGAACACTACGCCTCTCCCTCCACCAGAATCTCCAGACCGTCGTGAGCCAGTTGCACATGCGGCGGCAGGGTCCGGTTGGTCTCCTCGTGCAGCAGGTCATGGCAGATGTGAGTGAAAAACGCTCGTGCCGGTCGCAGTTCGTTCACCCATCCGAGCGATCGCTCCACGGTCGAGTGCGTGGGGTGCGGCTCATGGCGCAGCGCGTCCAAAAACAGCACGTCCAGCCCCCGCAGCAACTCGAGCGACGCCGCCGGAATCTCGCTATGGTCGGTCAGATACGCCGCCCGCCCGAACCGGAACCCCACGATGGTCCGGGCGCCATGCAGGATCGGTACGGGGAGAAATTCCATCCCCCACAGGTTCACCGCGGCGTCCTCCAGCACGAAGGCCCGAATCCGTGGAATCCCCCCGCCGACATGGTTCGACGATTCGAACACGTAGCGGAAGATCCGCTGGATCGTCTCCAGCGCGTCCCGCCGGGCGTAGATGGGGATCTGATCGGTGCGGCCGTAGTTGAACGGCCGGATGTCGTCCAGTCCCAGGATGTGGTCGGCGTGGGAATGGGTGTAGAGGACGGCATCCAGCCGGCGGAACCCCGCCCGCAAGGCCTGTTCCCGGAAGTCCGGACTGGTGTCGATCAGGACGTTCCGGCCATCGTAGCTCACCAGAATGGAGGGCCGCAGGCGCTTGTCCCGCGGGTCGGACGACCGGCACACGCGGCAATCGCATCCAATGGTGGGCACTCCTACACTAGTGCCGGAACCGAGCACCGTGATCCGAACCGGTCCGACGGAGGGCATCTACGGTTTCTGGCGGGTCTGCTCTACCGCTTGCACGAAGCGAAAGCGCAGCTCGGTCAGCGAGTTCTCGAGCAGGCGCTGCTCCTCCCAGGTGAGATTACCCTTGGTCTTCTCCTGCAGGACGCCGAGCAGATCGATGCTGTGCCGGGCGCCGTCCAAATCCTGGCGCCGATCTCCCTCGGCCGGCCCGTACATCCCCAACTGCATCTCGGCCTGCCACCGCAGCGAGATCACCAGGAACTCGAACGAGGCCGGGGGCATGGGCGGCGCCCCCGGCCCGGGCTGTTCTGGTTCTGTCTCCACGGGACCAACGGGCTCCACGGGATCATCCAGTGGATCGCCTTCCGGGGAGAACCGGCGGCGATCGGTCACCTTGATTTCCGGGTCGCGGTTCTCTTCACTCATACCTCGATTGTAACCCCACCAAGCCGCGACAGGAGGGAGCGGTTATCTCTTGCCCGGTTCAAGAACCACCCGCCCGAGGCGGGGCGGAGCCCGCCGCACACTCCCTTACGTTCGCGACTCGGAGATGGACGGGCCGCCGGTGCTACAGCAACCCCGCCGTTCTGCCGATTGCTCCCCTGCATGGACGAAATCGACACTGTCGCCATCCTCAATCTGGCTGCGGCCCTGGAGCGCGTGGGTGGAGACCAGGAGCTCCTCGAAGAGGTGGCCCAGCTCTTCCTCGAAACCTCTCCTGACCTGTTCGCCGCCATTGGACAGGCGGTGCAGGCGCGTGATGCCCGGGCACTCGAACGCGCTGCCCACACCCTGAAGGGCTCGGTGGGGAATTTCGGGGCCGATGCCGCTTTCCAGGCAGCCCTCCGACTCGAAAAGATGGGCCGTTCCGGCAACCTCACCGGCGTCGATGAAGCCTATCACGTTCTGGAAACAGAAATGCAGCGCCTGCGCCCGGCCCTGGCCACTCTGGGCCACGGGTCAGGGTAGGTTGCTCAAAACCACTTTGCCCCCCCGCGCCGCAAACACCTGAACGGCCCCCAATAGCGCCTCCAGCTTCTGCCGCGAGGTATCGGGCGCCACCAGGTAGAGCCGCTCGGGTCCCCTCCACAACTCCGCCAGGTCCCGATCCTCCAAAAACACCGCCGGGGCTCCTGGAGCCGCCGCCCCGTAGATCAGGTTGTCCTGCTTGCCATGCCACAGCAGTGCGTGGCGGTTGGTATAGAAGACCACCGATGACTCCGGATAGTAGTGCCCTTCGAGCAGCAGCCGCCCGTCCGGGCCGTGGCTGATGGCGTCGGCTAGAGGGCGGGAGGAAAGGTACGGATCAAAGGTCTTCATGGCCGAATGGGCGGCCTGGAGAAACACGACCATCATGGCGGCCAGACAGAGTGGCGCGACGAGGGAACGCCGGGTCAACCAGGCCGCTGCCGTACCGGCGCCCAGCGCGAGGCCGGCCGCGGCCAGCGGGCCGCGCAGCCAGGCGAAGGACCGCAGCGTCAGGTCGTGCATGTGTCCGAGCGAAAGCGTATAGGCCGCGGTGTCCTGAGTGAGGGCCGACGAGATATCGCCCGCCGGCGTCACGCCGCGCACCAGGTACAGAATCACCGCGGCCGTGACGGCCGCCACGACTCCTGCGACGGCCAGCGCCAGGTACCCGGCCGAAATCCACCGGGGCGGGCCGTGGACCAGGGCCGCCCCCGCCAGCACCGCCAACGCCGGGTAGCAGGGCAGGCTGTAATATTCTTGGGTAGTAGAAAGACTCAGAAAGGCCAGCAGGAACCCGATCCACAGCAGCGCCAGCAGGCGGAGCCGCCGGCCGCGGTCGTCCGCCCACGCCC
>JBGOUV010000579.1:0-2977 GCA_041477815.1 Terriglobia bacterium
GACTGCCCGCCGGGACCCGAGGAGCAGAAGGTATCGATGCGGATGTCCTTGGCGTCGATGGCGACTTCCACTTCGTCGGCCTCCGGGAGCACCGCCACCGTCACGGCCGAGGTGTGGACGCGGCCCTGCTGCTCGGTGGCCGGGACGCGCTGCACCCGGTGGACGCCGCTCTCGTACTTCATCTTGCTATAGACCTTGTCGCCCGAGATCAAGGCGATGACCTCTTTGAAGCCGCCGAGGGAGGATTCACTGGCCGCCGTGATCTCGACGCGCCAGCCCAGCGTCTCCGCGTAGCGGGTGTACATGCGGAAGATCTCGGCGGCAAACAGGGCGGCCTCGTCGCCGCCGGTGCCGGCGCGGATTTCGAGGACGATGCTCTTGTCGTCGTTGGGATCCTTGGGGATCAGGAGGAGGCGCAGGTCCAGCGCGGTGTCGTGACTCTGCTTCTCGAGTCCTTCCAGCTCCTGGCGGGCCATCTCGCGCATCTCGGGGTCGGATTCATCGAGCATGGACCGGGCGCCGGCGATGTCCTTCTGAAGCTGCTTCCAGAAGCGGTATTTCTCGACCACTTCGGTGAGGTCGCTGTGGGCTTTGGCCAGTTTGCGGTAGCGGGCGTTGTCGGCGGTGACGGCCGGGTCGGAGAGCTGGGTAGTCAGCTCTTCGAACTGAGCCTCGAGCTGGTCCAGTCGGCCGGCGTATTCCATAGAGATCAGGCGATGACCAGCTCGCCGTTCTGGGCCTTCTCCAGGTCCATGGCGCCCTGCAGGGCGCGGATGGAGATGGCGAGCTGCTCGTCGGAGGGAGGCTGGGTGGTGATGCGCTGCAGCCAGAGTCCGGGCCGGATCATCAAGGCCCACAAGGAGCCCTGGCGCCGGGCGGCGAAGCGGATCACTTCGTAGCTGAGGCCGGCGATGAGGGGCAGCAGCACGATCCGCGAGACGAGCCGCAGGGCAAAACTCTGGAACGGGACCAGCGCGTAGATCACCATGCTGATGACCATTACCACCAGCAGAAAACTGGTGCCGCAGCGGGGATGCAGGGTGGAGAAGGTGCGGGCGGTGGCCACGTCCACCGGACGGCGCGATTCGAAATTGAACACGACCTTGTGCTCCGCGCCGTGATATTCGAACACGCGCCGGATATCCTTCATGCGGGACAGCACGGTCAGGAAGAGCAGGAAGATCGCCATGCGGACCACGCCGTCGGCGAGGTTGAACAGGATCGAGTTCTCCAGCGCCGTGAAATGGGTCTTGAGCTGGGTGACCAGCACCAGCGGCACCAGCTTGTACAGGAACAGGAAGAACAGGATCGAGAACGCCACCTGCAGGGCGATCATGGAGTTGGAGATCTGCACCGGCTTGGCGCCGGACTGGGCAGCGTCGCCTTCCAGTTGGGTGTTGGCGGAGAAGCGCAGGGCCTTCATGCCCAGGGACATAGCCTGGCCCAGAGTCCCCAGGCCGCGCAGGACGGGATACCTGAAGATCGGGCGTCTTTCCGAAGGCCGCTGGAGAGGAGCCTGCTGCTCGACCACCGAGCCGTCCGGGCGCCGGACGGCGACACAATAACTATGGGGGGCGCGCATCATGACGCCCTCAATGACGGCCTGGCCGCCCACCAGCAACTCTTCGCCGCTCTCCAGCACGGGCATCAATTGAAGGTGACCGGCCAAACGGAAGAAGCGGCGCGCAGCATCCCAAGACAAGGGCATAAGGTCATTATACCTCGTTCCCAGCGGCGATCTGCTACACTCGTTAATATGAGGCGCCGATTGTGGCTGGCACTCCGGCCGGCGGTGTTTTGGAGCTACCGGCGGGGCTCCTGGCAGTACGACATTATGGTCGCCCTGATCCTGCTGTTCATCTTCCTGACCCCGCGGGACTGGTTTCGCGACCAGCCCCAGCCGCAGCAGATCGTCCTGCTGGCGAACGAGCCGGGGTGGGCGCTGTTTCAAGTGGATCCGGGGCTGGTCGGCAAACCGGCTCCCGAGCAGTTGGAGCCGCAACTGCGCAAGCTGCTGGAGCCGCGGGCGCACCGCAAGATCGCCCGGCTTACCACGGAGCCCACGCGAGACTCGGAAGGACGCCTGACCGGCTACCGGGTGCGCGCGACCTATTAGCTCATGCGCCGCTCTTGGATTCTCCTCCTGCCGGCCCTGCTGCCGCTGCCGGCGCAGACGCTGGAGTCGGTTCTAAAGCGCCTGGATGAGGGCTCCGCCTCGTTTCAGAGCCTGGTGGCGCATGTCCGGTCGGTGAAGCACACCGAGGTGGTCAAGGACGATTCGGTCGACGAGGGGACCATCTGGGTGAAGCGGGTCAAGCCGAAGGTTTCCAAGTTTCTGATCGAGTTCACCGTGCCCGATCGCTACTACCTGCTGGTGAGCGAACGCAAGGCCGAAGTGTACCGGCCCAAGATCGCCCAGGTGGAGGAGTACGACGTGTCGAAGTACAAGGACCTGACCGAGCAGGTATGGCCGTTCGGCACCTCGGGACGGGATTTCGCCGCGCGGTACAAGATAACGGTGAAAGGACCTGACCCGGCGGCCGGGGTGGCGGCGGTAAAGCTGGAGATGATCCCGAAGTCCGAAAAACTCTTGCAGCAAGTGCCCCGCGTCGAGATGTGGATCGACACCTCCACCTGGCAGCCGGTGCAGCAGAAGTATTACGACGTCACTCCGGGCGACTACCGGCTGTTTACGTACACCGCGGTGAAGCTGAACGCGCCGGTGCCGGACGCCAGGCTGAAGCTGCCGCTGGCGCCGGGGACCAAGCGGATCCAGCCGCAGAAGTAGAAGCTGTCAGCTATTAGCTGTCAGCCCTCAGCCAGCCGGCTTGCTGATAGCTAGTAGCTATAACTAGACTAGGGCTCCATTGGATCCGGTCCAGCAGGGAGATCGCCGGCGCCGCTTCGTCGATGGCGGGATGGGCGTTAATCGGTGTAGATGAGACCTAGAGCGGAGGCAGGCGGCGGCCGTTCAGGC
>JBGOUV010000119.1:0-16430 GCA_041477815.1 Terriglobia bacterium
GGGCGTGGGCGCTTTCGACCTCACCTGGTACCTGCTGCCGTACCTCAAAATCCTGGCGGTGCCGGCGGGCATCGTCTGCGGCCTGCTGCCCCTGATCTTTCTCATACGCAAGCGCAAGAAGCGCATGGCCAGTTTCGAAACCCAGTTCCCCGACGCCCTGGAGTTCGTCTCCCGGTCCATGCGCGCCGGCCACGCCTTCTCGGTTTCGCTCGAAATGCTCCACCAGGAGTTTCCCGATCCGCTCGGCGGCGAGTTCAAACGCACCTTCGACGAGCAGAACCTCGGCCTGCCCATGGACGTGGCCCTCGAAAAACTCGGCCGCCGCATCCAGATGATCGATGTCCAGTTCTTCGTCTCCGCCGTGCTGCTGCAAAAACGCACCGGCGGCAACCTGGCCGAGATCCTGGACAAGCTGGCCGGCCTGATCCGGGAGCGCTTCAAGCTGCGTGGCCAGATCCGCACCATCAGCGCCCAGGGGCGCATGTCCGGCGCGGTTCTTACCGCCATTCCCATCGCCGTCGGCGCCATCATGTTCTATGTCAACCCCCAGCACATGCGCTTCTTCTCCGACGACCCCTATGGCGCCTGGATGGCCGGACTGGCGGTGGGCTTCCAGGTCCTGGGCTTCCTGGTCATCCGCAAGATCGTGAACATCGAGGTATGACAAAGAAGCTATTAGCGATTAGCTATCAGTTATTGGCAAGCGGGAGCGTGAGCCGTCGAGGGTGTGGAATCAGGTTGCTGATAGCTAATAGCTAACAGCTAGGAGCTTCTTTATGGTTCTCGTCTGGTCTATCGTACTGTTCATTATCCTGACTGGTGTCATGTATCTGTTGGGGGTCAACGTCTGGCTGGGATCCAAGGCTGTTATCGACCGCGTGTCCGGTGCGAACTGGGACGGCCACGAAGCGGCCCATCCCAGTCTGGTGTTTCGCGACTTGCTGGAGAAACTGGGCAATATGGTCCCGGCTTCGCCCAAGGACGTGAGCCTGATCCAGAAGCGCCTGCTGCGCGCGGGGATCCGGACGCCCCTGGCGCTGAAAGCGTTTTATGGTCTCAAGGTCGGATTCGTCGTTCTGCTGCCGATAGTCGCCTTTCTAGGGAGCCTGCGGGTGGACTTCGACAGTTCGAACCGCATGCTGCTGCTGGCAGTGGCGGCGTTTGCCGGGTACTTCGGTCCCAATCAGGTATTGCAGACGCTGGTCAAGCGCCGCAAGAAGATGATCAAGAAGGGTCTGCCCAATACCCTGGACCTGTTGGTGGTCTGCGTCGAGTCCGGCCTGGGCCTCGACCAGGCCATGATGCAGGTCGCTAAGGAGCTGCATGCGGCTCATCCGGAAATCGCCACCGAGTTCGCCCTGACCAATCTGGAGATGCGCCACGGCAAGCGGCGGGCCGAAGCCTTACGCAACCTGGCCGATCGTACCGGCGTCGATGAACTCCGCAAGCTGACCGCCGTGCTCCTGCAGGCCGACCGCTTCGGCACTTCCATCGCCCAGTCGCTTCGCAATCATTCCGACTACATACGCGTGGCCGCCCGCCAGGAGGCCGAAACCCGCGCCGCCAAGATCGGCATCAAGCTGGTTTTCCCCATCTTCTTCTGCATCCTGCCGGCGCTGTTCGTAGTTACCGTAGGCCCGGTGGTAGTCCGCATCGTCCGCGACCTCATCCCCATGATGAATAATATGTAGGACTGGATCGTGGATCGTGGATCGTCGATCTCCGCGGTGTGCGACAATGACCCATGCTTCGAGGTCGCCGCCTCCTGCTCCTGGCCGCCTGGGCTCTCTCCGCGGCCACCCCGCCGCTCCCCCGCGACGTTCTCGGCTTCACCCCCGGCGACGACTACAAGCTCGCCGACCACGCCCAGATTACGCAGTATTTCCAAGCCCTGGCCGCCGCCGCCCCCGACCGTATGCGCCTGGTCGAGATCGGCAAGAGCGAACTGGGCAAGCCGATCTGGATGGCTATCATCTCCTCCCCCGAAAACCTGCGGCGGCTCGACCGCTACCGCCAGATCAGCCAGACCCTGGCCCTGGGCCGCGCCGCAAGCGACGCGGAAGCCTCCGCCCTCGCCGGCGAGGGACGCGCCGTCGTCTGGATCGATAGCGGCCTCCACGCGAGCGAGGTGGCCTGCGCCCAGCATGCTCCCGAGCTGGCCTACCGCATGGTCGCCGGAACCGGCCCCGAGCTGGACAAGATCCGCCGCCAGGTGATCCTTCTACAGGTCCCCTCCATCAATCCCGACGGCCTGGACTGGATCGCCCACTGGTACCTTTCAAACGTAGGCGCCCCCTACGAGCGCGCCCCCCTTCCCTGGCTATATCACAAGTATGCAGGCCACGACAACAACCGCGACTGGTTCGCCATGAACCTGGCCGAGACCCGCCACATCTCGCGCGTCCTCTACCAGGAGTGGCTTCCGCAAATCGTCTACAACCACCACCAGGCCCCGCCGTTCCCCGCCCGCATCTTCGTCCCGCCCTACGCCGAGCCCCTGAACCCGCACATTCCCTCGGCCGTGATGCAGGGTATCGGCATGCTGGGCCTGGCCATGAGCGAGCGCTTCGCCCGGGAAGGGAAGCCCGGCGTGCTGTCTTATAAGACCTATGACGCCTGGTGGAACGGCGGCCTGCGCTCGACGCCCGCGTTCCACAACATGCACGGCCTGCTCACCGAAACCGCCCTGTTCAGTTACGCCACCCCCCATACCTACCAGCCGGACGAAATCCCCGAGCGTTTCGCCGACGGCCTCTCCGCCCGCGAGCCGTCTATCTTTTACCAGCACCCCTTTCTCGGTGGCCGCTGGGGCCTGCGCGAGCCCATCGAGTACATGCTCACGGCCGACCTGGCCGTCCTCAGCCTGGCCGCCGACCGCGCCCAGGACTTCCTCCTCAAGAGTCATCAAATGGCCCGGGCGTCGATGGAGGCAGGGAAGAAGGGCAACCCTTACGCCTACGTGGTCGCCCCCGAGCAGTGGGACCGCCCCACCACCCTCCTGTTTCTGGACAAGCTGGCCCGTGGGGCCGTCGAGGTCCACCGTGCCCGCGCCGCCTTCATCGCGGGCGGCAAGTCCTATCCCGCCGGAACCTACGTCCTGCCCGCCGCGCAACCCTTCCGCCCCTACCTACTGGATCTGATTGAGCCGCAGAAATACCCGGACGGCAAACGCCCCTACGACATCGCCGGCTGGACCTTATCTATGCAGATGGGCGTGAAGCTCGACCGCATCAGCGACTTCTTCCCGGCGGACCTCGCGCGCGTCGAACGCTTTGAGCGCACTGGATCCACCCGAGGCTCGGGACCGGTCCTGGTCCTCGACCACCGCCAGAACGCCGTGTTTCCAGCCCTGGCCGACCTGCTGCAGGCCGGCGCCTCGATCCGCTGGTCCGGCGCGACGTTCGAAGCGGCCGGTCAGACCTGGCCCGCCGGCACGATCCTGGCCACCGGCGGCTCCCCCAACATCGCCACCCGCCACGGCGCCGACGTCACTCAAATCGCCTCCACCCCCACGGTCTCCTCCTGGCGCATCGGCACTCCTAAGGTGGCCCTCTACCAACCCTGGATCTCCAACACCGACCAGGGCTGGACCGAGTGGCTGTTCGACACCTTCCGCGTCCCCTACACCCTGATCCACAACCAGGACTTCCAGAGTCCCGATCTCCGCCAGCGCTTTGACACCCTCGTGCTGGCCTCCCAAGCCGCCTCGCAGATCCTCCACGGCTTCCGCGTCGGCGAGACCGGCGCCGAGCGCGAGGGCGCCAGCCAGCGCTCCGAGTATGTCGGCGGCATCGGTGTGACCGGCCTCCATCATCTGGAGCAGTTCGTCCGGGACGGCGGCACGCTCCTCGCCCTCGAATCCGCCGCCGACCTGCCCATCTCCAATTTTCCCCTCTCCCTGACCAACCGTGCCCGCTCGGGTTTCTCCTGCCCCGGATCGCTCCTGCGACTCACCGTCGACCCCACCCGTCCCATCGCCTACGGAATGCCGAACGAAGCCATCGGCTTCTCCACCGGCGGCGCGGCCTTCGAGATCACCGTGGCGGACAACTTCAATCAGGGCGACCGCGAGATCCGCTCCGTGGCGCGCTTCGCGTCCAAAGACCTGCTCGCCTCGGGCTGGGTCTCGGGCGAGCGCGCGGTGCTCGGCAAGGAAGCCGTGGTCGAGGCCCGCCACGGGAAGGGAAGAGTCGTCCTGATCGCCATCCGCCCCCAGTTCCGCGGCCAGCCCCATGGTACCTTCAAGTTTGTGCTGAACACGGTTTGGCTGGGCTCGGCGGTGTGGGAAGGAGGGAATTGATGACCTCCCGCCTGCTGCATTACGAAATCCTGGGCGAACTGGGACGCGGCGGCATGGGCGTTGTCTATAAGGCCCGTGACACGCATCTCGACCGCGTGGTTGCGATCAAGACCCTGCCCGCCGACCGGCTCGCCGACCCCGACCGCAAGCTGCGTTTCGTTCAGGAGGCCAAGGCCGCCAGCGCCCTCAACCACCCGAATATCGTCACCATCCACGACATCAACTCCGACCAGGGCGTGGACTTCATGGTGATGGAATACGTGGACGGCAAGACCCTGGACGAAGTGATTCCCGCCAAGGGCCTGCGGCCGCCACAGGCCCTCAAGTACGCGGTGCAGATCGCCGACGCTCTGGCCAAAGCGCACGGCGCGGGCATCCTGCATCGCGACGTGAAGCCCTCGAACGTGATGGTCACCGAGGAGGGCCGCGTCAAGGTCCTCGACTTCGGCCTCGCCAAGCTCAGCGATCCAACCGGTACCTCGGAGGACGCCACGCTGACGGCGCGACCCCTGACCGAGGAGGGTGCGGTGGTGGGCACCGCCGCCTATATGTCGCCTGAGCAGGCGGAAGGGCGCAAGCTGGACGGCCGCTCCGACGTCTTCAGCTTCGGCTCCGTGCTCTACGAGATGGTGACTGGCCAAAAGCCTTTCACCGGCGAGTCCCGCGTCTCCCTGCTGGCCAAGGTGCTCAACGAGGACGCTGCGCCGCCCAGCCGGATCGCTCCCTCCGTCCCGCCGGACCTGGAAAAGACCATCCTCCGGTGCCTGCGCAAGGACCCGGCCCGCCGCTTCCAAACCATGGCCGACCTGAAAGTCGCACTGGAGGACTTGCAGGACGAGTCGGCCTCCGGGACCCAGGCGCAGGCGGCGCCGCCTGCGGCACGATCCTCGCGAAAGTGGGCCCTGGCCGGACTGCTAGCGCTGCTGGTCGCAGGCGGCTTTTTCGCTTGGCGAGAGTTTCGCGCGCCGGATCGCTCTCAGCCGCTGCATGCTGTTCCGCTGACAACCTATCCCGGCGCGGAAACCGGTCCTTCCTTCTCGCCCGACGGCAACCAGGTGGCGTTCACGTGGGGTGGTCCCAAACAGGATAATACGGATATCTATGTTCAGATGATTGGCTCCGGCTCGCCGTTGCGGCTGACCACGGACGCGGAAGCTGATTTCAGCCCGGCCTGGTCGCCGGACGGTCGCTGGATCGCCTTTGTTCGCCGCGTCAGGGGCCCGGGCAAGTTGGAAGTACGGCTGATCCCGCCTTTGGGCGGTGCGGAGCGCAAGCTGGCCGAGATCGAGATTCGGCAGGAGAACATCCCCTTGGCGTACCTGGCCTGGACACCCGACGCCCGATTTTTGATTGCCATGGATTCTCCGGGCGAGCGAATCCCGGACGCCCTGTTCGTGATTTCCGTAGAGACCGGGGAGAAGAGGCCGCTGACCCGCCCGCAGCCCCCGCTGGGCGGCGACAGCATGCCGGCCGTTTCTCCCGATGGCCGCTCTATTGTCTTCCGCCGCTCGGCCGCCGCGGCTGCCGGCGAGCTTCTTTGGCTGGCTCTGGGTGCCGGTGGCGCCGCTGCCGGCGAGCCGCGCCGGCTCACCCCGGCCGCTCTGAACGCCTATTCTCCGGCCTGGATGCCGGACGGTGACGAGATTCTCTTTTCCGCCCGTTCGAGTCTCTGGAGATTGTCGGTGCGGGGTCAAAGCGCTCCCGCGCGGCTGCCGTTCGTGGGAGAAGATGGGTTCATGCCGGCTGTGTCGCGCCCCCAGCCGGGTAGGCCGGGTCGGCTGGTTTACGTGCGCAGCTCCTCGGATGCGAACATCTGGCGCGTAGAGACCTCCGGACCCGGCGCGACCGCGTCGTCTCCGCCGGTTGCGGCCCTCTCCTCGACGCGGTTAGACATCAACGCCCAGTTCTCTCCCGATGGCCGCCGGGTCGCCTTCAACTCGGGTCGTTCGGGAGACCAGGAGATCTGGCTGGCCGATCCCGACGGAGGCAACACGGCGCAACTTACCTCGCTCGGCGCACCGGTGACCGGCACCCCCCGCTGGTCTCCGGACGGCGAGACGATCGTTTTCGACTCCAATCTGGAGGGGCAATTCGACCTCTACGCGATCTCCGCTTCGGGCGGCAAGCACCGCCGCCTGACTTCTCATCCGGCCAACGACCACGTCCCGAGTTTCTCCCGGGACGGCAAGTGGATCTATTTCAGCACAAACCGCAGCGGGGAACCCCAGATCTGGAAAATGCCGTCTTTGGGCGGGGAGGCGATTCAGGTCACGCAGAACAGCGGTTTCGTGGCCTTCGAATCGCTGGACGGCGCGCAGTTGTATTACACCCAAACCTCCAACGCCCCCAGCGCCCTGTGGCGCCTGCCGGTTTCCGGCGGCCAGCCGGTCAAGGTGCTGGAAGGAGTTTACCAGCGCGCTTTCGCGGTCCTCGAGAATGGCATCTACTACGTCAGTCTCGAGGCGCCTTCCCGGCCCGACGCGAAGCTTCTATATTTCGACTTTGCCACCGGCAAGTCCACCAGTGTGGCCGTCCTCGGGCGCGGGATCGAACTCGGCCTCACCGCCACCGCCGACGGCCGCACGATTCTCTACTCGAAGGTCGATTCCTCCGTCAACGACCTGATTCTGGTAGAGAACTTCCGATGATCTCGCCGGCGCTTCGCCGTCATCCAGGACGAGGCCTCCGATCAGAACGCCCCCGCCGACTGTAGTCTTCCTGCTTAACTTCCTCGACGAGTTGCGCCGCCACACGCGAAGCACCGCACCGCGGCCGTAGGCCAGCGGATCAATGGTTTCCTCTGGGCACTCGGCGTCCCCTGCGGTGCATTCCGGCGGTTCAGCCTGCGGTCAGCCTTTACGCGACTCGGCCTTCGCCGCCGCGTAGAGCGCCCGAATGTAGCCGATGCTGTACCCCCAGCCGGTGAGCCGGCCGCCGGCCATGGTGGGGACGTGGTCGGCGATCAGGTTGCCCCGGTAGTCCACGTCCACCAGGGTCTTCATCACCTTGTACATGTCGGTGTAGCCGTTGTCGACGAAGGTTTCGACAAAGTACGGGATGGGGGCGGTGACATTGCGGAAGTGAATCTTCCACAGCTTGCCCAGCTTGGCAAAGCCGCGAATGGCTTCCAGGACGTCCTTACCGGTGGACTTGCCGCCCTCCATCCAGGTGCCGCAACAGAGGCAGACGCCGACGTTGGGGCTGTTGGCGATTTCCAAAGCCTTCACGTATCCGGCATAGGTGCCGAAGATGTGCCGGGGAACGCCGCCCAGCTCGGGCACCGGCGGATCGTCGGGGTGGATGCCGATGCGGATGCCCAATTCCTCGGCGACGGGCGCCACCTGCTTGATGAAATAGGTATAGTTCTCCCACAACTCTTCTTTGGTGAACTTGCGGCCGTGGCTGAGCGGGCCCTCGAAGACTTTGCCGGCCCAATAGCCCTTGGCCGTCTCCAGCTTGAAGGCGCGGGCGGAGGCGCCGCCGCGGGTGGTCTCGCGCTCCGAGCTCCAGATGCCATTGCCCATGTGAGCGTAGGTCGTGTAGGAGACGCCGGCCTTGGCCAGGTTGCGCAGGTAGTTCTTATACTCTTCGATCTTCTGATCGCGCCCGGGCAGGTTGAGAGTCACTTCGGGCATGTTGTGGACGTTGCTGTTGCCGATGTTCCAGACCTTGAGTCCCTTGGCCTCGACTTTCTGCTTGAGGCGGATGAAGTTCTCGGCGGTGGCCCGGTCGCCGCCGGTGGGGATGTTGACGTACTCGACGCCGATCTGTACGGCGAAGGTGAGGTCCTCGTCGCTGGGGTCGGTGGGAACTTGCAGCGAGATCTTAATGCCGGGCGCCAGCTCCGGCAACGGCTTCCTGGCCGGGGCGGCGGCGAGTGGCGCGGCGGCCGCGGCCATCTTCAGAAAGGTCCTTCTCTCCAGATTCTCCATGTTGGTTCCTCCGCTTCCCCGAAGATTATCGCAGGTTATGCCGCCCCTCGTCCCGTGGGGCGGATGAAGAGCCAGGAGGCGGCGCCGAGGAGGATCAGGAAGCTCGCGAAATGGAGGCCCCAGGACCAGCCGGCGCGTTGGGCGATCATGGGGGTGAGGGTGGGGGCGAGGAGGCCTCCCAGGTTCCCGATCCCGTTCATGATGCCGGTGGCGGAGCCGGCCTGGGCGCCGCCGGCCTCGATGCCGGCGGCCCAGAAAGGGCCTTCCGTGGCGGCGCAAAAGCCCAGGGCCAGTGAGAGTAGAGTCACTACCCAGAGGGGTTCGTCGACGTTGGCGCCGATGTACAGCAGGACCGCGCTGAAGATCATGCCCGCCAGCGCCACGGTGCGGCGGCTGAGGCGGTCGGAGAGCCAGCCGCCCAGGGGCATGGCCACCATCATGGTGAGGAGCATCACCGTGGTGTAGACGGCGCTGCGCTCCGCGCCGACCTTGCGGATCTCGCCGAAGTAGTAGTAGATCCAATAGAAGAAGATGTACTCGAAATAGTTGACGGTGAAGTAGCTGAGGCTGAGGAGAGCGAGGTTGCGGTTGGTCAGCAGTGGTTTCCACGAAATGGACTCGCGGACGGGCGCCTGCTGGGAGGGGCGGTCGCGGACCGCCAGGAACCACACGCCGGCCAGCAGGGTGGTGGCCAGAGCGGCGAGCAAGAACGAAGCGCGCCAGCCGTAGAGGGCGATGACGCGGGCGAAGGCGATTGGGGTGAGGGCGGCCCCCAGCGCGGAGCCGCACAGGATGAAGCCCTGGGTGCGGGCGTATTGGGCGGGGCTGAGCCAGTTGGCGATCATGCGGGCGCAGGCCGGATAGAGCGGGGAGGTGGCGGCGCCCAGACCCAGGCGGATGACGAGGAAAGACGGCAGAATGGCCAGGCCGAGACGGCTTACCGCGGCGGTGAGGCCGGTGAACAGAGCGGCGGCGAGGCTCATGACTCCCAGCACGAGGCGGGGGCCGAAGCGGTCGGCCAGACGTCCGCCGTGGGCCATGAGCAGGGAGTAGCTCAGGAGGAAGGCCGAGAAGACCGTGCCCATCTCGGTCTCCGACAGGTGGAACTCCTTCATCACGTTGGGGGCGGCGATGGACATGGCGGTCCGGTCGACGTAACTCATCACCGACAGGGCGAACATGAGGAGGACCACCGCGAGCGGCCGCCTGAGCATGAGGTCATGTTAGCACCCTGCAGGCGGGTGGTACCCTAGTGGGACGGCGGGACTGGTGCGATGAAGAGATACAGGACGGCATGGTGGCTGGTGGTCGTGGCGTCGCGGTTAGGAGGGCAGCAGCCCGAGCCGGTGCTGACGCTGGACGAATGCTGGAAGCTGGCGGAGGCGCAATACTCCCTGGTGGAACGGGCGCGCCTGGAGGAGCGGGCGGCGGGGGAGCAGGTGAAGCAGGCCCGGGCGGGGTTCCTGCCGCAGCTCGCCTACCTGAACGCCTATACGTACAACACACCGCGACTGGAGGACCGGTCGACGATGAGCTACGTGGCGCTCAACGGGATACGGGAGTACATCTCGCAGCCGACGGTGACGCAGGAGATTGACCTGTCGGGGCGGCTGCGGGCGGAATTGCAGCGGGGCCGGGCGGGAAGACAGGTGGCGGAAGCGCGGACCTTGCTCACGCGGCGGGATCTGCGGCTGGCCGTCCGGGAAGCGTATTATGCGGTGCTGGAGGCGCAGCACAATGTCGCCACGGCCCAGCGGACCCTGGACGAGGCGGAGGCCTTCCACGGCAAGACGCGGTTGATGGCGGAGCAGGGGGAGGCGGCGCGGGCCGACGTCGTAAAGGCCGACGTGCAGTTGGCGGGAAAGCGGCGGGATCTGTGGGCGGCGCAGACGGGGGCGGTGAATGCGGGGCTGCGATTGAAGTCTTTCTGGACCGAGGACCTGGCCCAGCCGCCGCGGATTGAGGATACGTTTCTGAAGGTGCCGGAGGGGCAGGACTATATGGGATGGGACGCCGCCTGGGTGGCCCGGCGCAGCGAGTTTTCGCTGCTGGGGGCGGCCGAGCAGGCGGCGCGGGCGGAGGCGCGGGTGGCGCGGAGTGAGCGGCGTCCGACATTGAACCTGGTATACGCCTACGGGATCGACGCCAACCAGGTGCGGATTCGGGAGCGCGGGCAGGCCGCGTTTGCTACGCTGCGGATTCCGCTGTTCGACTGGGGACGGTCCAAGAGCCGGGAACGGCAGGCGCAGTTTGCCGGCCGGCAGATCGACCTGGACCGGCACTTGTCGCGGCGGGTGTTTACGGCGGAGTTTTACACCGAGCGCAACAATGTGGACCTGGCCGTAAAGCAGATGGCGGAAGGACGGCGGGAAGTCGAGTTGGCGCGGGAGAGTCTGCGGCTGGCGCGGCTGCGGTACGACGGCGGGGAGGCCCCGGCGCTGGAGGTGGTGGAGGCGCAGAACACGGCGGCGGGGGCGGAGCTCGCCTACAACCAGGCGGTGTTCCAGTATCATATGTCGCGGGCGCGGCTGGAGGTGGCGACAGGCCAATGAAACACCTACTGGTAGTGATGGCGGTGCTGGCGGCGCTGGCCGGGGCCTCGTGCGGGCGCCCGGACGCGGAGCACAAGGTCGCGCCGCTCGTGGAAGTGAAACTGGCGGAGGCCCAGACGGCCGATCTCACCGAGACGATCCAGGCGCCGGGGACGGCGTTTCCGCTGGCCCAGGCGGCGGTGGCAGCCAAGGTGCAGGCCCCGATTCGGGAGCTGCTGGTGACCAAGGGATCGGAGGTGAAGAAGGACCAGTTGATCGCCGTACTGGAGAACCGGGACCTGGAGGCGGCGCGGATGGAGGCGGCGGGGGCGCTGCGGGAGGCGGAGTCGGCGCTGTTGCGTCTCTCAGCGGGAGCGCTGCCGGGGGACGTGGAGCGAGCCGAGGCGCAGGTGAGTATTACCAAGTCGGCGCTGGAGACGGGGCAGAAGATGTATGAGCGGCGCAAGATGCTCGTGGAGCAGGGAGCGATTCCGGCCAAGGAGTTGCTGGTGAGCCAAAACGAGCTGGCGTCGGCGCAAGGCAATTACCTGGTGGCAAAGAAGAGCCTGGAACTCCTGCAATCCCAGACGCGGGAGCGGGACCTGGAAATGGCCCGGAGCCGGGTGGAACAGGCCAAAGCCAAGGTAGCGCAGGCAGAGGCGCAAATGGCGTACACGCGGATTCGGAGCCCGATGGACGGGGTGGTGAGCGACCAGTGGATGTATCCGGGGGATATGGCTAAGCCGGATGCTCCCATCGTGACGCTGGTGGATATCCATAAGATTATCGTGCGGGCGCAGGTTCCGGAAGCGCAGGCGGCGGCGCTGCGGTTGGGGCAGGCGGCGGAGTTTCTAGCGCAGGACTTGCCGGGACGGAAATTTGTGGGGAGGATCAGCGTCATCAGTCCGGCGGTGGACCGGGCGGCGCGGACCGTCGAGGTGTGGACGGAGATCGATAACGGAAAGAAGGAGCTGCGGGCGGGCGGCTACGGGACGCTGGCCATCGCGGCGGGAATGGTGAAGGGAGCCGTGGTGATTCCTCGCGCGGCTGTGGTGCTGGAGGAGGGAGCGAACGAAGGCGTGGTGTATACCGTGGATGAGAAAAACATCGCGCACAAGCGGACGGTGAAAGTGGGGATCGAGCACGAGGGCAGGCTGCAAGTCACGGAGGGGTTGAAGGCCGGAGAGAAGGTGGTGGCCGCAGGGAACTACGGGTTGCCGGACAAGGCCGAGGTGAAAGCGCGGTGAGCAAAGGACTGGCGGGGTTTGTTCAGGCGCACGGCCGGGCGCTGGTCTTTATCGCGGCCAGTCTCAGTATTGCTGGGATCTTATTGGGAGTACGGCTCCCCATCTCGATTCTGCCGCAAACAGACTTCCCTCGGGTGGTGATCCTGGTGGACAACGGGATCATGCCGGTGGACCAGATGCTGGTGCTGGTGACGCGGCCCATCGAGCAGGCCATCCGGATCGTGCCGGGCATCGAGACGATCCGGTCGGTGACGGCCCGGGGCTCGTCGGAGATCAGCGTCCACTTTCGCTGGGACGTGGACATTTTGAACGCGCTGCACCTGGTGCAGGGACGGATCTCGCAGGTCACGCCGTCCCTGCCGCCGACGGCGCGGTTCTACATCAACCGGCTGACCTTTTCCGTGTTTCCCATGGTGGGGTTCAGCATTACGTCGCCCGAGCAGTCGCTGACCGAGCTGACCAACCTGGCGCAGTACCAGATCGCGCCGCGCCTCTACCGGCTGCCCGGCGTGGCGGAGACGCGGATCATCGGAGGGCGCCCCGAGGAATACCACATCGTGGTGAAGCCGGAGCAGTTGAACGCGTACCGGTTTCCATTGGCGAAGGTGGTGGATGCGGTGCGCCGGAACAACGTGCTGGCGCCGGCGGGGATGCTGCAGGAGAACTTCAAGCTGTACCTCACCACCGTGGACGGCCTGGTGCGGTCGCGCCAGGAGATCGAAGACATTGTGGTCGAGGTGGTGAAGGGCACGCCGGTGCGGATCCGGGATCTGGCCACGGTGGAGCCCGGAGCGAAGCCGATCTACAACGTGGTAACGGCCAACGGGAAGCCGGCGGTGTTGGTGAACGTGATGCAGCAGCCGGACGGGAACTCGGTCCAGATCGCCGACGCGGTGAACCGCGAGATCGTCGAGATGCGCAAGGGACTGCCGCCCCAAACCGATCTGTCCGTGTTCTACGACCTGTCCATATTGGTGCGGGAGTCGATCTTCGGGGTGGCGGAGGCGATTCTCATCGGCTTGGCGCTGTCGATCGCGGTGCTGGTGGGGTTCCTGAAAAACTGGCGGACGACGCTGGTGGCGGCCATCGTGATTCCGATCGCCATGCTGATCGCCATCATCGTGATGAAGCTGCTGAACATGAGCTTCAACCTGATGACGCTGGGAGGCCTGGCGGCGTCGATCGGGGTGGTGATCGACGACGCCATCGTGATGGTGGAGAACATCATGGTCCACCTGTCGATGGGACAGGAGCCGCGGGAGGCGGCGCAAAGCGCGATCACGGAGCTGACGCCGGCGCTGATCGGGTCGACGCTGACGCCGATCGTGGTGTTCGCGCCGCTGGTGTTTCTGGGAGGGATCACGGCGGTATTTTTCCGGTCCCTGGCCCTGACCATGGTGGCGGCGCTGGCCGCCTCGCTGATCCTGGCGTTGTGCTTTACGCCCGTTCTGGCCGGGGTCTTGTTGAAGCGCCGGGAGGCGGCCCCGGGCGAAGAAGCCTTTACGGCCGGGGAGGGGCGGATACTGCACCGGCTGACCGCGCTGCACGAGCGGGTGCTGCACTGGTCGCTGGGGCACCCGCGCACGATCGTGGCGGCGTCGGTGGCCCTGCTGGCGGGGTCGGTGGGGATCTACCAGATTCTGGGGACGGGTTTCCTGCCCGATCTGAACGAATCGGCGTTCGTGCTGGACTACATCATGCCGGTGGGTACTTCGCTCGAAGAATCGAAGCGGGTGCTGGGGCACGTCGAGCAGTTTCTGCGGGAGACGCCGGAGGTGGAGAGCTACTCGCTACGGCTGGGGGCCCGGCTGGCGCTGGCCATCGCCGAGCCCAATACGGGCGATTTTCTGGTCAAGCTCAGGACCAAGCGCTCGCGCGCGCTGGATGAGATCACCGATGAGCTGCGGGACAAGATCAAAAAGGCCGAGCCGGTGATCGAGGTGGAGTTCCCGCACGTGATCGAGGACCTGGTGGGAGATCTGACCTGGTCGCCGCAGCCGATCGAGGTGCGGGTTTTTGAGGAATCGGAGGAGAAGGGGAAGGCGCTGGCGGAGAAGATCACCGAGTTTCTGCCCAAGGTGAAGGGCGTGGTGGACGTGGTGAACCAGGTATTCGTCATCGGGCCGCAGCTTAACTTCCAGGTGGACCGGGAGAAGGCGCAGCGGGCGGGGTTCTCGGTGGCGGACGTGGCGGAGATGGAAGAGGCGGTGATCGACGGGACGGAGGCGTCGCAGATGATCGTGGGGGAGCGGGTGATCGGACTGCGGGTGCGGTATCCGAGGCCGTATCGGGCGACCCGGGCGGGCCTCGAGAAGCTGCTGATCACGTCGCCCTCGGGGGTGACGGTGCCGCTGGAGAGCCTGGCCCAGGCGAAGACGGCGCCGGAGGTGATCGAGGTCAAGCGCGAGAACCTGCGGCGAGTGTTTACGGTGTCGGCGCGGCTCTCCGGGCGGGATCTGGGGAGCGCCATGGACGAGATCCGGCAGCGGCTGCCCAAAGAGGTGCCGATCGCCCCGGGCCAGGACGTGGAGTACGGCGGGCTCTACAAGGTGCAGCAGGAGTCGTTCGCTACGCTCCTCCAGGTCTTGCTGATGTCGATCCTGCTGATCTTTATTATTCTGGTGTTCGAGTTCCAGACCTTCTCGCATCCCATCGCCATCCTGGCGGCGACGCTGCTGTGCAGCTTCGGGGCGCTGGCGGCACTGTGGGTCACCGGGACCACGTTCAATATCTCGTCGTTTATGGGGGCGATCATGGTGGTGGGGATCGTGCACAAGAACGGCATCCTGATGCTCGATTCGGAGAAGCACTACACGGAGCTGGGACTGCCGCTGGAGGAAGCGATCTTCCAGGCGGGCCGGAGGAGGCTGCGCCCCATCCTGATGACCGCGCTGGCTACCGTGTTCGGCATGCTGCCGCTGGCGCTGGGCGCGGGCTCGGCGTCGCGAATGCTGCAGCCGCTGGCGATTGCGGTGATCGGCGGGGTGACCGTGTCGATGGTGCTGTCTTTGGTAATTACGCCGGTCCTGTATCACTTGTTAAGACAGCGAGGCTGGTAGGGGCATCAGCCCGAGAACTTGTAGCCCAGGCCCCGGACCGTGAGCAGGAACTGCGGATTCTTAGGGTTGTCCTCTAATTTCTGGCGGAGCCACGCCATATGCACGTCCACAGTGCGGGTGGACAGGTTGGGCTGGTAGCCCCAGACGTCCCGCAGAAGCTGCTCACGCGAGATCATGGCGCCGCAGTGTTCGATGAGGTAGCGGAGTAGCTGGAACTCCCGGGCCGAGAGAGAAACGGGTTGCCCCTCCCGCGTGACCTCGGCGGAACGGAAATCAACGCGCACACTGCCGAACGCCGCCACCGGGGAGGCCGACGGGCCGGCGCGCCGGAGGAGAGCTTGCAGGCGGGCCAGCAACTCGGCCATGTCGAAGGGCTTGACCACGTAATCGTCGGCGCCGAACTGGAGGCCCGCGACGCGGTCGGTCACCTGGCCTCGGGCGGTAAGCATCAGGATGGGGGTGGAGACGCCGGCCTGGCGGAGCTGGCGGCAGACCTCGAAGCCGCTCCGTCCGGGGAGCATGACGTCCAGGAGGATCAGGTCGTAGTAGGGGGGAGTTGAGGCGCGCCGGAAGCCTTCGTCGCCGTCGGCGGCGCTGTCGACGTCGTAGCCCTCGGCCTGGAGGCGGTCAGTGAGGGTCATGACGAGGGCGGGCTCGTCCTCAACCAAGAGAAGGCGTCGTTTCATGGAAAGGAGCCAGGGGCAGGGTCACGGTGAAACAGGCGCCCTGGCCGGGGGTGCTGCGGACCGTGACCGCGCCGCCATGGGCTTCCATAATACGCTGGACGAGGCTGAGGCCCAAGCCGGTTCCACGGATCTGCGAGGCGATGGCGCGGCGGCCTCGATAGAAGGGCTCGAAGATGCGGGGCAGGTCGGCGGGGTCGATGCCGGGGCCGCGATCGGTGACGGAAACTTCGACCGAGTCCGGGAGAAGTTGGGCGCGGACGCCCACCCAGTGGCCGTCAGTGCCGTACTTGCAGGCGTTGAGAAGGAGATTCTGGAGACAGTGGGAGAGGGTGGTGGGGTCGGCCAGAACGGGAGGGAGGTCGGGCGGGATATCCACCTCCAGGCGGCAGCCGGCTTCGCGGGTGGCGGTGTCGCAGGCGGCCAGGGCGCGCTCGACGACGGCGGAGACGGGGACGGGTTCAAGCTGGAGGTTGAGGCGGCCGGACTCGGCGCCGGCGAAGGTGAGTACTTGCTGGACCATGTCGGCGAGACGGCGGCCCTCCTTGCGGATGGCGGCGCCGTAGCGTTGGGCCTGCTCGGGGGTGGTGACCAGGCCGTCGGCGAGGTTGTCGGCGGCGGAGGAGATCACGGCAAGCGGCGTGCGGATCTCGTGAGAGACCCCGGCCACGAACTCCA
>JBGOUV010000145.1:0-15199 GCA_041477815.1 Terriglobia bacterium
CCGACCCCACCGCCGACTTCTACGTAAGCGCCGTCCCCTTCGAGCGCGTGAACGATCTAATCCCCAACCTGGGTCTCGACCTCCAGCGCTTCGAGCATTCCCCCATCACCGGCATCCACCTCTGGTTCGATCACGAGATTATGACTCTCCCCCAAGCGGCCCTGCTGGACCGCACCATCCAGTGGATCTTCCGCAAATCTGAGACCCACTACCACCTGGTGGTGAGCGCCTCTCGGTCCCTCCTACCCCTGCAACGCCAAGAGGTGATCGACCTGGCCCTGCGCGAGCTAGTCGAGTTTTTCCCGGCAGTCCGCCAAGCCCACCTGGACCATGCCCACGTCATCAAGGAAGCGCGCGCCACGTACTCGGCGGTCCCCGGCGTAGAGGGCGCGCGCCCGGGTCCAGCGACCCGCTTCCCCAACTTGTTCCTGGCCGGCGACTGGACCCAAACCGGCTGGCCGGCCACCATGGAAGGCGCCGTCCGCAGCGGGTACGGGGCGGCAGAGGCTATCTGTCGGGCCGCGGGAAAGCCGCAGCAGTTTCAGGTATGATCGGGGGCCCCGTTCGTTGGATTCTCAACCCCGCAGAATCAACGACTTGCCGTGGTGCAAATTTGCACCACGTGATTCCAGGGCACTATTGCCACGGGTCGTTAGCTGCGTTTAGCCCTGGCAGGAGGGTCGTACTCCGCCAATGGGAAGCAGATGGTCTTGTGAATCCTGTCGCTCTGCCGCGCGATCAACTCCAGCCGTTTGTAAACGGGAGCATCGAAATATTGCTCCCCGCACCGGATGCACGCCCACGCCGGCACCTTGTCCACGTAAATGGTTTCGCCGCGAAACGGGAATCTGGCCCGGACCACACGTGGTTCGACCTTCCCTTCGCAGAATTCACAGGAATCAGCCAAAGATGCGGCGGCTCCTTTGTTCCTTTGTCGCATAGGCTGTAATTACCGCAAACCGTCCGTTCGCCGTTCTGCCGCACACCTCATGGCGCTTACCCTCTCCTGCGTCGGGAAATCGTCTCCGAACTTCCACGGGTAGCAGGGCTCTCCAGGCTTCCCGATTCGAGTCATCGTGCGCCACCGGAGTTCACGCAATCAGAATCGTAAAGCCTTCTTGAACGAAATGGCGGTCGCTGGTGAGAATTTCGGTGGCGCCCGTGCTCCGCATGGTATTCATAGAGATGCAGTCCACCAGACTGTACTGTTTGTCGGGGCGCCGGGCGTACAAATGCACCCCCGCGAGGAAGGACCCGTGGGACTGTGAGGCCACCTCCAGTGCAGGATCGGCCAGAATGTCTTCTACCATTTCGACAGCCCGTTGACGCATGTGCCTTCCGCCGGAGGACAAGGCGGCGAGGAATTCGGTTAGGACTTCTTCTGTGGTGAGCAGTCGAACGTCGCCTAGCGACGCGCGAATCCGCCGGACAGTGAAGGAGTACCGGTCATCGGGGCGGGCAACGGCGATCCAATACACGGTGTCGGCGAACACGAGCCTCATCGGCGCTTGGGGACGCCATAGAGGTAGTGGTCCAGGTTCGAGGAAAGGTCCGCTGGGAGGCGGTCCCACTCTGATTTCGGGATGTGCCGTCCTAGGGCGGCGATCCTGGCCTCCAGGGAGCCGGGAGGGAAGTCAGGACTGGCCTCCGCCCGAGGCCTCACTCGGCGGCGGACCGGCTTGGACATGCGAACAACGGTCGGAGATCTCTTCACACCAGAAGAATAGCAGGTTCATCCGGTGGCGGAGACGTCCAGCAGGAGCGAGAGCATGCTAAACTAACCTCCCGAGTACTCACGAGGGCCAAGCCATGCAGATCGATTCCAACAAGTGCGTCGCCTGTGGCAACTGCATTCCCGTCTGCCCCATGGGGGCCATCTACATCGACCCCCGGATCAACCGCGCCACCATCAATTACGATGAATGTGTCGAGTGCTCCACCTGCTTCCGAGGCATGAGCCAGGAGCACCTCAATCCGGTCATGGTCCGCACCGTCCGGAAGCTGGCCAAGTTCTTTCGGTTCCGCTTCGAGCCCGAGCCGGACGTCTGCCCCACCGCCTCCTTCGTCATGGAGGAGCTGGAGTGGCCGCGCATCGCCCGCCGGGTGTTTTCCGACCCCCTGGTGGAGCATAAGTCCACCGGAATCCACGGCCGCGGCACCGAAGAGGTGAAGACCAACGACGTAAACGCCCGGGTGGGCGTCGGCGAAGCGGGTTACGTGATCGAGTTCGGGCGTCCCGGCGTGGGCGTTCGCTTCCGCGAGATTCAGGAGATGACACGCTCCCTGGCCCGCCTCAACATAACCTTCGAGGCCAAGAATCCCATCACCCACCTCATGACCGACCAGGCCACCGGCGACCTCAAACCCGACCTCGTCAACGAAAAGATCCTGTCGGCCATCGTCGAGATCAAGACCCCGATCCACCGGGTCCCCGAGATCCTGGAGGCCGTAACCCAGACCGCCAAGCGCCTCGACACCGTCATCGCCATCGGCGTTTCCACCCGCTGCGAAGCGTCTGGCGAGGAAACCGTCCTGTCCCGCCTGCTCGAAGAGCACGGGTACACCTACTACCGCGCCAAGACCAACCTGGGCCTGGGCCGGGTCACCAACATCCAGAAGAAACCGGAGGCCGCTCGTGACGAACACCTTGCATCGGTACGGTAACTCCCAGAGTTTTCGCGACGACTACATCCTGTTCGCCCTCCCCTGTAAGGGCAAGAACGACGACGGGGCCATCGACAAGCTCAAGACCTTCCTGCGCATCTGCGCGCGCCACCAGCCCGCTAACATGGGCAACGGGAACTTCGGGTCCTACCAGCCCTCCCGCGCGCTCAACCCCACCGCCCACTGGAATCGCGACTTCTCCCAGGACTACGAGGCGGTCATCGGCGGCATCGAAAAGATCGGCACCGTCGCCGCCGTCTTCGACTCCAAGGACAAGGCCGAAGCCGCCCTGCGCGAGGTGATCCAGGCCGACCTCGGCTTCTCGATCAACATGAGCACGTCGGTCGAGGGCGCCAAAGACTGCTGCCAGTCCAGCGGGATCCACCGGCACAGCGTCGAGTACTCGCTGGGTTTCTACGACCCCCACGACCATCTTCCCAACTCCCAGGTCCTGGAGTTATCGACCATGTGCGGACACGGGATGGTGTCGTTCAACCTGGCCAAGAAGATGCTCGACATGGTCCGGGAGGGCCGCCGTACGCCGCAAGCCGCGGCTTTCACCCTGTCCCGGTTCTGCCCCTGCGGCGTCTATAACCCCTCTCGCGCGCTGCGTCTGCTGGAGCAATCGCGCACGGTTCAGCGCTGATCGCACTCATGTCGGGTGGGCCATCCTGCCTGCGAGCCGGCAGTCTTGCAGGCTTTCTTGCGGTGGTTAAGAGTAAGCGACTCAAAGTCGGCTCGCAAGCCAGAGGCTTGCCCCACGTCTAATAACTAGCCCTTTTTCGACCGTACCCGCTCGCTCAAGGCCGCGAGGCGCCGGCCGCACTCGGCGCGGGCCTCTGCGTAGCCCTGCACGCTCACCTCGGGACCTTTGCAGTAATCCAGGATGACTTGCTCGGCGGCGGCGTATTCCGAGCAGCCGTGTGCCACCTCGGAGGCTATGTCGTGTGGGATGGTGGTGATGCCGTTGGCGTCGCCATGCAGTAAGTCACCCGGGGCGATGCTGACGCCGCCGACCGACACCGGCACGCCGACGTCCACCAGGTGCGCCCAGCCGTGGGAGCAGATCGCGCCGTTCGAAAAGCAGGGGAACCGCAGGCGGCGGACCTGGTCGAGGTCGCGGGCGGCGCCCGAGGTAATGAGGCCGGCGGCGCCAAAGCGCTGGTACGAGGTACACATGACCTCGCCGAAGGTGGCCGCGACGCAGGGGTCGTCGAGGTCCTGGAAGACGACGACCGCTGGCGCGAGAACGTCGGCGAAGGCGGCGATGTGGCGGTCGAGCGAGCTGTACACGTTGCCCTGCCGGGGCGGGGCGCCGGCGCGGAACGTGGCGGTGACGGCGTAGCCCACCATCGGAGGCAGCTCGGGATAGCAGGCCTTGATGCGGGCGTCCAGATATCCGGTATGACGCGGGCGGATTTGGAACAGCTCGATCATGTTGCAGATGGTCGGGGTGTCGTATTGGCGGAGGAGCTCTAGATCGGTAGTAGAAAGGGGCATAAGGGTCAGAAGTCGGTTTGGAGACGGAGGGTGAAGCTGCGGGGAGTTCCCAGAGCGGTGCCGGAGAACAGGCCGGCGAAGTTGATGACGTTGAAGCGGTTGGTCAGGTTGAGGACTTCGGCCTGGAGACGGAGGCTCTGCTGCTCGTGCTTCCAGAGATCGAGGCCGGTGGAGACATCGAGCGAGTGGGAGGGGCGGACGCGGCCGCGGGCGAGGTTGACGCGCTGGAGGATCCGCGGCGAGGCGCTGGTCTCGCTCTCGCCGAGCTCTATGGGGAGGCCCGAGCCGTACCAGGCCCCAAAGGATGCCCAGGCGCGCGGATGAAGCTGGTAGCGGAAGCGCGCGGCGGCCGTGTTGCGCTGGTCCTGGGTGATGGGGAAGCTGGCTGTCGAAGTCAGCAGCTCGTTGGAGCCTTGTTCGAGGAACAGACCGCCGGTGATGGGAAGCCGGCCGATGCCGGCGAGGTTGGCGTAGCTGAGGTAGCCGGAGACGGGTCCCCAGCGGGGGATCTCGAGCTTGGCTTCAAAGCCGTGGATGGAGGCGCCGGAGAACGCGATGGGAAAGCTCACGCCGGTGTTGAGCAGGACGTCATCGTCGGCGAAGTTGCGGAGTTCGCGGCGGAAGTAGTTGGCATCGAGGCGCAGGCGGCCGCCCAGACTCTTGGCGAAGCCAGCCTGGTAAAAGTCGCCTCGGGAGGGGGGCACCGGGGCGCCGGTGGAAGAGGCGAGCAGGAGGTTCTCGACGGCCGGAGTCTGGAAGGCACGGTCGTAGGAGGCGCGCAGGACCAGTCCGGCGGAGGGGAAGTGGTAGGCCAGGCCCAGGCGGGGGCTGATGGCCTGGTCGGTAACTAGGAATTGGTAGCGGTCCCAGCGGAGGCCGGCCGAGAGGGTCCAGTTGCCGGCGCGGATCTGGTCCTGAAGGAAGGCGGCCTGCTCGCGGCCCTGGCGGCGACCAGCGAAGCTAAAGCGGCGGGGGACATCGCCATCGAACGCCGCGGGCCTGGTGATGCGATAGGAGAAATCTTCGTGGACGGAGGTGAAGATGGCCTCGACGCCCGCCTTGATCTCGTGGACGCCCTGGTGGAACGAGACGGTCGCGGCGGAGTAGGTTTCCCGAAAACCGCGATCTTGAGCGGCGAGGATGGGGTTGGCCAGGGGATTGGACCAGAGCCGGGCGGAGAGGTCGCGGGACATCAGGCGGGCGTGGCCGATCCAGCGCGGGGAGAACACACGCTGGTAGGAGAGCTGGCCCATGGTCTCGCTATTACGGCGGTCCTGGCGCTGGCCGGCCTCTTCCTGTTCCTCTTCGTTGGGAACCAGGAAGCCGGCGCGGTTGGTAGTGACGTAGAGGCGCAGGCGGTCGCTGTCGGTGAAATCGCGCTCCAGCCGGGCCGTCGCGCCGGCGCCCGAGCCCGCGTTGGAGAGGTTCTCAGCAGTAGGCGGGTCGAGGAAACGATCGGTGCGCGCGCCCTGGGCACCGGCGCCCACGATGGTCCGCCCGGCAGCGTATTGCCCCGACACATGGCTCTGCAAGGCGCCGAAGCTGCCGCTTTCGAACAGGGCCCGGCCGTGACCGCCGTGGCGCGTGTCGCGCGTGGTGTTCACCTCGATCACGCCGCCGAGCTTGCGGCCGTACTCGGCCGGGTAGTTGGCGGTAAAGACGTTCAGCGACTGGAAGTCGTCGACGTCGAGCGCGGGGGCGAAGGCCGGCGAGCGGTTGTCGGTGATGGGGACGCCGTCGATGACGTACTGGGTATCGTATTCGGCGCCGCGGGGGTGCAGGACGCCATTGGCCTCCAGGAGCCAGCCGGGGGCGGTTTGGACCAGATCGACCACGCCGCGTCCGGGCTGCGAGGAGCGCCGCTCGCGCAGGCTGTCGGCGCCCAGATAGAAGACCGTCCCGGTACGGTGGGGGTCGACCAGGGTGTCGGAGTCGGTGATGGTAACGGTGGTTTCGATCGGCGCCACGCCCAGGGTGACCTGGTAGTCGAGGGGGACCTCCGAGCGGATCTCGACCAGGCCGGTCCAGGGGGCGAAACCCGAGCGCTCCGCGCGCAGGCTGTAGCGGCCGAAGGGCAGAGCCCGGGCGGTGTGGCGGCCGTCGGGGCTGGTGGGGAAGGCCTGGCGGACTTGGGTGGCGTGGCCGGTGAGTTCGACGGAGGCCTGGAGGGGCAGACCGGCCGGGTCGCGGACGGCAAGCCGCAACTCGCCCGTGCCGCGCTGGGCAAGCAGCGGTAGGGTAGCGGCGAACAGAAGACCGAGCGACCCCCTCACGAATTTATTATACGGACTAAAGCTTGGCTGTGAGTCCGCCGATTATCGGCGACAGGAGGGAACATCATGCTCCGGTTGCTCTGGGTAGTACTTGCGGCGGGTAGTTTATTCCTCGCCAGTGCAGGAGACTTCAGTACACGTGGGACCTTTCGGGTGACGCCGGGGACGTTCAAGCCGACTCCCGGATTCAAGGCTCCCCGAGGGGTGTTTCGGCCTCAGGCCAGCTTCCGGTTGGCCGGAAGCTTCAAGCCAGGGGCGAAGTAGGGCGGGCGCCCCTCGCCCGCAGCCCGACCCCCAGGTCGGGCTCTGGTCCGCTAAACGGGCGGGCCAAGCAGTGCTACTTGGGCCGGGGAGGCCGGCTGGCTGACCGCGATTCAGTGCGCCGCCCGGCGCAAATGCGGCACTGCCGCCATCGAAGAAGCATCTCGCGAGTCCACATCCAGGGTGGCGCCGGCAAACGCGAAACGATAGCGCGACCGTGTAATCGGGCCCATCACCGTAAGGGCCGTCGGGCCTTCGTAGCGAAATCGCACCGTCTGCGGAGGGAGCAGATACTGTTCCGTTCCCGCCATCACCGCCGGTTCAGTCTCGCGCGGCGTCGCGGTGAGCTGGCTCCTCTTGTCTCCGCAACATGGCATCGTCTTTCTCCTCGTCTTCGAAAAAAGCGGGCGGCGTCTCTTTCCGCTCGGTCAAACGTTCCAGAAGTATGGCTCCCCCAGACAGTGCAGGCCATAACAAGGCCCGCTCCTTCCAGCCCTCCCCGAGGAACCAGGCGAAAGGGACAGCAACCCACAAGCTCAGGCAGTAGAAGCAATCGAGCAAGCTACCCCAGAAGCCGGCCCCTGCCCGCCGCCGCAGCCGGACCATGACATCCAGTGGCCCGTCTTCGGCGGCAAGCAGGTGAGTGATGCGCCAGACACCCAGGATGCCGATCGCCAGCCAGTAGAAGCGCACGCCTACTGCTCAATCCCCAGGAAATACTGCACTGGCCCGAACCCATACTCGCCGGGCTGGGTGCCGTCGGTAACCCGCTTGGTGCAGCTCACGTTCACCACGAACGTGCAGAAGGGCTGCCCGAGGTCCAGCCAGTTGCCAGCCGCCGGAACGATGTTGGTAGTCACGAAGTCGCCAACCGCCAGCGGCTCGTCCGGCGGCCGCGTACCGAACAATTGATGGCACGGGCTCGCATTCACATACGGCGGAGTGGCCGTGATGAACCCTCCACTCGAAACCGCAATCGGGAAGGGCGGCGGGATGTTGCCTTTTCTCACGCTGAGACCGTAGCTGCCGAGGAAGCCCTCGTTCTGAACCGCCCGGAACTTCACCGTCAACACCGCCGGAACCGGTTCGCCGCTCAGGTGGAACAGGGCACAATCCCCGCCGGTTTGGGCGCCCATCCCGACGGAGGCGATGTTCAGCAGCGGCGATACGTTGTCGACATACAGCGTTATCAGGTCGTTCTTGCCCGGGACCTGCAGGCCCGCCGCATCGTATCCCTGGATTTGGAACTGCACGGGCCCGGGGGTGGGGGCGTAGGCGGGCGAGCCGCCGCCGCTGGAAACTCCAGCTTTGGTGAACCAGTCCGAAGCGGCCCAAGTGAAGTTCAGCTCGATATTGTCGTAGGCCTTCGCCGGAACCAGAGGCCCCGGCGCCACCACCTGCAGGTTGCGATCGAACGGTCCCACCTGCTGCGGCGCGACGAATCCCACCCGCTGCAGGCTCAGCGGCTCCTGATAGAACTCCCAGCCCGACCAGCCCATCCCCACGCGGTGGCGGTGGCGGATGGTGTACTGAGTCACCGCGCTGGCCTTGTTGGCGTCGAGGAAGCAGGCCGAGAAGCGCAGGTTCCCGCCCCAAGCGGCGCAGCTCGTTTGCGGAATGTACGGCGCGGTGTTGTCGGTGCAGGTGACGCGGCCCTCGGGGTCGAAGCTGACCGCCGGAATGCCGACCCGGATGAAGCCGATCTGCTGATAGACTCGCCCGCCCTGGCATCCGGCCACCGGACGCCCGACCGCGCTCGCCGGAACGCACAGATCGATCCGCTTCAAATTGGGAATGTTCCAGTAGGGCGCGCTTTCATAGCTGACCCCTCCCGGCGCCAGCGAATCGAGCAACTGCGCGATCACGTCGGGAAATGCAGTAACAAATACGTTCTCTCCGGCAGCCGTATCCTGAAATACCTCCTGCAGGAAGTCCCCCAGGTCCCGCGAGAAGCGGAAGATGTAGTTGCCGTTGCGGTCGGTGACGCACTGGCCGAGGCTTTCGCGACCGCCGGTGCCGGTGTAGGGTCCGCCGGCGAGCTCCGCCGAGGTCCGGTCGTACTCCTGGAAACGCAGTGGAAAGCCCGCCAGAGGTCCCGTGAAGCACAGCGGGCGTAGTATGTCGACCAGGTCGCCGATGCCGATCCGGTCAATCTCCACGGCGAGCGCGGCCGGCGAAGAAATCGCAAACGAGCGGACCGGCGTCGCCATAGTGGACTCGCCGGCGGCCGAGTCCGCCTTCGCTTTCTTGGCCGGGCCGGCCTCGGCCGCGGGCGCGGCGGTCATCTTGAACTCCTGGGCCAGCCTGGCCGGCAGCGCTGTCTGCTGGCGGATGGGGAGCACCAGCGGTACAAACGGTCCCGGGTCGGGTCCGGGCCCCGGCGGATGCGGCGGCCCGATCACCCGTTGCGGATACAACTTCTCGATGGGGACCCGCACGGCCGGATACCGCAGGGCCTCGGCCAGGGCGGCGGCGCTTTCGATCACCAGCCAGTCGCGGAAACACGGGTTGTACCAGCATCCGCCGCTGTAGTAGCTCAAGTTGCCATAGATCAGGAATTCTCCCAGACCCTGCGGCATGGAGCACGTCAAAATGAGGTCGTTAAAGTCTTCATCCGCTCCAGCATCGTTGGATTCGATATCGAAACGGTACTGCCCGGCCACCGAAACCGGGAACTTGATCCTGTCATCGGAATCGATAAACCCGGTTCCTGGATTGTTCTGAATGCGAATCGACCAGTAGGCCCCAGTCACAGGCACTGGCGGGGTGGCAACCTGTCCGGCGTAGGTTCCGTTACCAGAATCTGCGCCTTCGATGATGAAACGCTGCGCAAAGGCAGCGCTCTTGGACTTGACCGCTACGGTCCATGATCCTTGCATGCTGATAGCCATAAATGTCCTCCGGAAGTTGTGCGAGCGCCCTGCAATTTGCTCACAATATAGAGTGCCCCAAGCACCAGTTTCGTTTCACCGATAATCCAGGATCTCCGTTTTTGCTTCGTGACGCCGTCTCCAGCCCCGCCAAGCGGCCTCTGTAGCACTCCGGGAGCGCTCCATGATCGTCCATCGGTAATACATCCGGTAATACACCAAGCCGATTCTCGACAACTATGCTACAGTCAAAAATCGGGCTGCTTGATGGTAAACCACGCTGGCAGCCAGGAAGCGTTGCTTCACTGGCTGGCCCTGCATCTGGTCCCTGGGCTTGGGACAACTCTAGCAAGTAGGTTGATACGGAGGCTGGGAAGCCCGCAGAGGATATTCCATGCTTCGGTGTCGGAGCTGGAAAGTTGCGGGCTGCGGGCCGGCGTGGCCCAGAGTATCGTTTCGGGCGTCCCGTTTGAAGAAGCCGCGGCGGAGATGGAGAAGATCCAGGCCGCCGGGGCGGAAGTGGTCACGCTCGGGGATGAGCGTTATCCGGAGCTGCTGAAGGAAATCTACGATCCGCCGATCTTGCTCTACTGCCGCGGCCGGACCGAGCTGCTGCGATCATACCAGATGGCAGTAGTAGGGTCGCGGCGCCCGTCCCCGTATGGGACGGCGGTGGCGGCGAAGCTGGGGGGCGAGCTGGCGCAGGCCGGCTTGACGATCACCAGCGGCATGGCCCGGGGCGTGGATACGGCCGCGCACCAGGGCGCCCTGCGGGTGGGTGGAAATACGATCGCCGTGCTGGGGTGCGGGGTGGATGTGGTTTATCCCGCCGAGAACCGCAAGCTGGCGGCCGAGATCGCCACCCGGGGTCTGCTGATGTCGGAGTCCCCCATGGGTACAGTGGCCTTTCCGCAGAATTTCCCGATCCGGAACCGGATCATCAGCGGCATGAGCCTGGGAGTCATGATAGTGGAAGCGGCGCAGTACAGTGGATCGTTGATCACGGCGCGGCTGGCGGGCGAGCAGGGACGGGAAGTGCTCGCTGTGCCCGGCGCCATCGTCAACAAGCTAAGCTGGGGTCCCAACCTGTTGATTAAGCAGGGGGCGACGCTGGTGCAGGATTGGAAGGACGTGGTGGAAGCAATGCCCCTCGGGGTGCGTCAGGCGATCATCGATTCGCAACGGGAAGTCCTTGCGGCTCTAGCAGTTAGCGCTTCGGGTGAAACTTCCGAGGCCTCCGGCGCATCTGTGAAGGTGGCGCTGCCTCCGGTGCAGCGCCGGCTGCTCGAGCTGGTGCAAGTGGAGGTCGGCGTGCATATCGATACGCTGATCGGGCAGTTGGAAGAGGTTAGCTCGGCTTCCGAGATCATCGCCGCGCTGTGCGAGCTGGAGTTGGCGGGGTACGTCCGGCAATTGCCCGGGAAAAACTATGTCCGGGTGTGGTAATAAGAATTAGCATTCTTATGGCGAAATCATCTGCTGCATTGCGGTCCCTGGTCATCGTGGAGTCGCCGGCGAAGGCCAAGACCATTAATAAGTACCTGGGCAAAGACTACCTGGTGAAGTTCTCGCTGGGCCATGTGAAGGACCTGCCCAAGCGCGACATGGCCGTGGACGTGGAGAACGGGTTCGAGCCCACCTACGAGGTCATCGAGGGGAAGAAGAAGCTGATCCAGGAGTTGAAGCAGGCGGCGAGCGAATCGAGCGCCGTGTACCTGGCGGCTGACCCGGACCGCGAGGGCGAGGCGATCTGCTGGCACCTGGCCGAGGAGCTGCAGGGGAAGAAGAAGAACGGGGTGCCGATCTACCGGGTGATGTTCAACGAGATCACGGCGCCGGCCATCCGCAAGGCGTTCGAGAAGCCGGGTTCGATCGACCTGAACCTGGTGGACGCGCAACAGGCGCGGCGGGTGCTGGACCGGCTGGTGGGCTACAAGGTATCGCCACTGCTGTGGGACAAGGTGCGGCGGGGCATCTCGGCAGGGCGGGTCCAGACGGTGGCGCTGCGGCTGATCGTCGAGCGCGAGCGCGAGGTCCGGGCCTTCGTCAAGAGGGAGTATTGGACCATCGACGCGCACCTGGCGGCTAAGAAGCCGCCCGCGTTTGACGCCCGGCTGATCCGGCGCCAGAACGAGGCGGTCGAGATCCCGAACCAGGAAGGCGCCGACGCCATCCTGAAGTCCCTGGACGGGGCGCAGTACGTGGTGCAATCGGTCGCCACGAAAGAGAAGCGGCGCAACCCGGTGGCGCCGTTCATCACCTCGACGCTGCAGCAGGAGGCGGTGCGCAAGCTGCGCTTCAGCGTGAAACGGACCAATGGTCTGGCCCAGCGGCTGTATGAGGGGGTGGAACTGGGCAAAGAGGGCAGCGTGGGCTTGATCACCTACATGCGTACCGATTCCACGCGCGTGTCCGACGAGGCGCTGGCCGAAGCGCGGGCGCACATCCGGGAGCGCTACGGGGAGCAGTATCTGCCGGCCGGTCCGAACATCTACAAGACCAAGAAGGCGGCCCAGGACGCGCACGAGGCCATCCGGCCCACGTCGGCGGCGCGGACGCCGGAGTCGATCGCGCAGTACCTGAGCGAGGATGAGCTGAAAGTCTACCGGCTGATCTGGATGCGGTTCCTGGCCTCGCAGATGAATCCGGCGATATTCGATCAGACCACCATCGACATCACGGCCGGAGGACAGGGCGGGAGCCCTGTCGCTCAAGAAATGGATTATCTGTTCCGGGCCACCGGGTCGGTGCTGAAGTTTGACGGCTTCCTGGTGGCCTACGAGGAAGGCAAGGACCAGAAGGACGAGGAAGACGAGGAGATCAAGCACAAGCTGCCCCAGGTGACCGCGGGCGAGACGCTTAAGCTGAAGCAGCTCAAGCCGGAGCAGCACTTCACCGAGCCGCCGCCGCGCTTCAACGAAGCCACGCTGGTGAAGGAGCTGGAAGCGCGTGGAGTAGGCAGGCCTTCGACCTACGCCTCCATCCTGTCGACGATTCAGGACCGCGAGTACGTGAAGAAGGAAGGCGGCCGCTTCTACCCCAGCGAGCTGGGGATGGTGGTGACGGACCTGCTGGTTGAGAACTTCGACGACATCTTCGACATCGCCTATACGGCCCGGATGGAGGAGGAGCTGGACGAGATCGAAGAGGGCAAGCTCAACTGGCGCGAGGCGCTCGCCGAGTTCTATCAGAAGTTCGCCAAGGACCTGGAGCGGGCCGAGACGAACATGACCGATGTCAAGCGCCTGGAGAAGCCCACCGACCTGATCTGCGACAAGTGCGGCAAGCCCATGGTGGTCCGGTGGGGACGGCACGGGAGCTTCATCGCCTGCTCGGGGTATCCGGAGTGCACCAACACCCGGGAGCTGACCGTGGACCTGCCCGACGTCGACAAGCAGAACCTGTCCGAGCTGGAGGGCGCCGAGGAGTACTGCCCGAACTGCGGCCGTCCGATGGCGCTGAAGAAGGGGCGGTTCGGACAGTTCCTGGCGTGTACGGGATATCCGGATTGCAAGACGACCAAACAGGTAGGCGGCGCCGAGAAGAAGCCCGACGTGCTGCTGGAGGAAAAGTGTCCCAAGTGCGGCAGCCAGATGGCCACCAAGCACGGGCGCTTCGGTGAGTTCACGGCGTGCAGCAGCTATCCCAAGTGCAAGTACGTGAAGCAGAACACCATCGGGATGGCTTGTCCCAAGCCGGGTTGCGACGGCGAGATCGCGGAGCGCCGGTCCAAGCGGGGGAAGAGCTTCTACGGCTGTACGAATTATCCGAAGTGCGACTTCACGGTGTGGAACCGTCCGGTTCCCACCAAGTGCCCGGAGTGCGGACACCCGTACCTGGAAGAGAAGCTCCTGAAGGCGGGGGCGGTGTTGCAGTGTCCCAACCCGGAGTGTAAGTGCAAGGTTCCGGCGGCCAAGGCCAGTTAGCGGCGGGCGGCCGGCGGCGGGTAGTAGGCATTCTCTCTGTACTGGTCGAATTCGAGCCCGGTGCGCGGGTTGGCTGCCTTCGCATGGCAGCTATGGAACGCGAGCTTTCCGAGCTGTTTGACGGTCGCAAGGTGGACCTGCGGACGCCCAGTGAGTTGAGCTGCTACTTCCGTGACGAAGTGGTGCGAACAGCGGCCCCTCAGTATGTCAAAGAGTGACGAGATCCGCTTACGCCATATGCTGGACGCAGCGCGGGAGGCCGTCGATCTGTGCGCGGGCGAAGTCGCACGGACCTGCTTCAAGATCGGGTGTTGACACTCGTCCCGGTGAGATGCATCGAGATCATCGGGGAGGCCGCCTCGAAGGTCAGCCCGGAAATGCACGCGAAACATGTCGATATCCCCTGGAAGGACATCGTAGGCATGCGCAACCGCCTGATTCATGCCTACTTCGACATCGACCTCGACCGGGTCCTCGACACATTGGCCGGGGACCTGCCACCACTCATCACGGCGATTGAGGGGATACTGCACTCGACATAGCCCATCGCCACTCTGGCTGTACGGCCCTCACCGCGACATCGCCTTCCCGGTAGAGGTACGTTTTGTAACTGCCGGCTAAACCTGACGAAAAGGCTGGTGAGCCTCAAGCGGCGTCGGTCTTGCGGTGCAATGCGAGCAACTGATCCGCCCGGACGTCGACCATCGCGAGAGTCTGGCCGTCCTCGTCGGAGAATTCGACCAGCAAGGCCTGCTCGCCTTCGTGTTCCAGGTACTCGACGACTGTTCCGATCTGTCCCCGCGTGAGGTCATGACGCGGGAGGTCCTCGGTAAGGGCCACGCAAGACAACAGTGGGATTGGGTTCATGACTTCTCCCTCTTCTTCACGAAGCAGGTCGTCAGCCGAGGAAAGCCTTCGGATCGTCGCACGATCCAGCCGCTTCTGATGACGGCCGAACCCGCTGGCGTCTCTACCAGGGATTCTACCACGTAGAGCGATCCAAAGGGTGTTTCGACGACCAAGGTGGCCGGCTGGGTCGCGCGGCGCCCAACAATTGATCCCGCAACCATTCGGCGTCCGGTTCGCGCAGCCCCAAAGCGGAGGCGAAGACACGAGCCTTATGCTTGCCATCCTCGTGCCAGGGGTTCAGACAGTAGTCCCGCAGTTTGCGGATGTCAACGACAGCGCTGCCGGCGTTCGGCAGGGTGAAGACCATGTTGCTCACCTACTGTTTCAGCCCCTTTCTCCGGGCCCGCTCCATGCCCTCACCCCGACATCGCCCCCAGAAACTCCGCGTTGGTCTTGGTCTTGCCCATCTTGTCGAGCAGCAGTTCCATGGTCTCGGTGGTGGACAGGGGGCTCAGCACCTTGCGCAACACCCAGACGCGGTTGAGCTCCTCCTTGCTCAGCAGGAGCTCCTCCTTGCGGGTGCCGCTCTTGTGGATGTCGATGGCGGGGAAGACGCGCTTATCGACCAGCTTGCGGTCGAGGTGAACCTCCAGGTTGCCGGTGCCTTTGAACTCTTCGAAGATCACGTCGTCCATCCGGGAGCCCGTGTCGATGAGGGCGGTGGACATGATCGTGATGGAGCCGCCCTCTTCGATATTCCGGGCGGCGCCGAAAAACCGCTTCGGCTTCTGGAGCGCATTCGAATCCAGACCGCCCGACAGGACCTTGCCCGACGGCGGCGCGACGGTGTTGTAGG
>JBGOUV010000497.1:0-4221 GCA_041477815.1 Terriglobia bacterium
CAGGACCACGTCGGAGTGCCCCGGGGCTCGATCCGGGCCACGGTGCTGATTGAGACCATTCTGGCCTCCTTCGAGATGGACGAGATTCTCTACGAGCTGCGCGACCACTCCTCCGGCCTCAACTGCGGCCGCTGGGACTACATCTTCAGCTTTATTAAGAAATTTCGTCACCGGTCCGATTTCGTGCTGCCCAACCGCGCCCAGGTGACCATGGAGAAGCACTTCCTCCACTCCTACGTGCAACTCCTGATCCGAACCTGCCACCGGCGCGGGATCCACGCCATGGGCGGCATGGCCGCGCAGATCCCCATCAAGGGCGACCCGGCGGCCAATGAAGCCGCCCTGGGCAAGGTGAGGGCCGACAAGCTCCGCGAGGTCAAGGCCGGTCACGACGGCACCTGGGTGGCTCATCCCGGCCTCGTGCCTATCGCTAAGGATATCTTCGATGAGTACATGAAGACGCCGAACCAGCTCCACGTGATGCGCGAGGAGGTCTCCATCGCCCCGCAGGACCTGCTCGCCGTTCCCGCCGGCGACATCACCGAGGAAGGGCTGCGCGTCAACGTGGACGTGGGGATCCAGTACCTGGAGGCCTGGCTGCGGGGCAACGGCTGCGTGCCGATCTATAACCTGATGGAGGACGCGGCCACCGCCGAGATATCGCGGACCCAGGTGTGGCAGTGGGTGCGGCACGGCGCCAAGATGACCGATGGCCGCACGGTGTCCCCCGAAATGGTTCGCCAGACTATCGCGCACGAGATGGAGACCAAGAAGTGGACCGGACAGGGCCGGTACGATCTGGCGGCGCGGCTGTTCGAGGACATGATGACCCGCCCGGACTTCCCGGACTTTTTGACCCTGGTCGCCTACGATCACATCGATTGAGGGGCCGTAGATGCACACGCACCACCACCACGGCGCCACCGGCAAGCGGCTCCTGCTTTCCCTGCTCGCCACCGTTGCCTTCGTGGTGGTGGAGATCGTTTCCGGCCTGAAGGCCCACTCGCTGGCCCTGCTCTCCGACGCCGGCCACAACTTTACCGACGCCCTGGCCCTGCTGCTGGCCTGGTTTGCCTTCTATATCGAGTCCCGGCCCGCCAGCAACACCAAGACCTACGGCTACCAGCGCGCCGGCGTCCTGGCCGCCTTCGTCAACGCCCTCACCCTGGTGGTCCTCTCCGGCTTCATTTTCTACGAGAGCTACCAGCGGTTCCTCACCCCGGAGCCGGTCGCCGAGCTCATCATGCTGGGAGTGGCGACAACCGGGTTGGTGGTGAACGTCGGGATCATGCTGGCGCTCCATGCCGCCAGCCGGCACGACCTCAACATCCGCTCCGCCTTTGTCCACATGCTGGGCGATGCCCTGGGCTCGGTGGGCATCATCATTGGGGCGGTGTTCATACATTGGACCCGCTACTACTGGATCGACCCGCTGCTCTCGGTCCTCATCGGCGTGCTGATCCTGTGGACCGCCTGGGGCATCATCAAGGAGTCGCTCAACATACTGCTGGAAGGCCTGCCCCGAGGCATCCAGCTCGACGCCGTGGTCGCCGAAGTGCGGCTGCTCCCAGGCGTCATCGATGTGCACGACGTCCACATCTGGAGTCTGGCCTCGCATACGCACGCGTTAAGCTGCCACGTCTTGATTGAAGACGTGCCGCTCTCGGCCTCGGAGTCCATCCTGCACGCGGTCAACGAGCTGCTGGCCCGGCGCTTCGACATCACCCACACCACCGTCCAGTTCGAGCACGCGCTGTGTGAAATCTCGGCGTCGGGCTGCGGGCCCAACCGCCATGACTCCCATGAATAGCGTCCGCCTGGGTCTCGACCTGTTCTCCGTCCGCTCGCAAGGGTGGAACGCGTTCCAGTTCCTGGACTACGCCGCGAAGCTCGGCGTCGAGGTGGTGCATTTCTCGGAGGTCCGCTTCCTGGGCGGCGTCGACGACGAGCACCTGCGCCAGGTGAAAGCCTACGCCGGCGAGCGGAGGCTTTCGATCGAGGCCGGCATGAGCTCCATCTGTCCGACCTCCAAGCGCTTCAACGCCGCCGACGGCGCGGCCGAAGAGCAGCTCACGCGCATGTTCCGTGTGGCCCGAGCGCTCGGGTCGCCGATCGTGCGGTGCTTCCTCGGCAGCTCGGCCGACCGGCCGATCGAGCCGCACATCGCCTCGACGGTGAAGGTACTGCGCGCGGTGAAGAGCCGGTGCCAGGATGCCGGGTTGAAAATCGCCATCGAGAATCACGCCGGCGACATGCAGGCCCGCGAATTGAAGACCCTCATCGAAGAGGCCGGCCGCGACTTCGTCGGCGCCTGCATGGATTCGGGCAACCCGGTGTGGGCCCTCGAAGATCCCCACCTGACGCTCGAAACCCTGGCCCCCTACGTTCTGACCACCCATATTCGGGACAGCGCGGTGTGGGAAGATCCCAAAGGGATCGCGGTGCAGTGGACGGTGCTGGGTCAGGGGACGGTGGGGATCGATCGCTGGGTGAAACGGTTCACCGAGCTGTGCACGGGCAAGCCGCTGTCGCTCGAGATCATCGTCACCAAGCAGCCGCGGATACACAATTACCTGGAGCCGGGGTTTTGGGACGCTTTCCCGCACACGCCGGCCTGGGAGTTCGCCCGGTTCATGAAGCTGGCGCGGGAGGGGTCGCCGCGCTATCCTACCGACGCCGAGGCCGAGGAGAAGGGCGCCGTGGAACGCAGTCTGGCCTATTGCAAAGAGTTACTGGCCCGCGCATGACGATCGGTTTCCAGCCCCAGTACCTGGACTTCCGCCGCGGCATCCGGGTCGGGAACCTCGAAGACCACGAGCGGATCACGCGCCTCGTCAAGATGGCGCTGGAGCAGCGCTACGGCCAGTCGTTCGTCACCGAGCGCTGGGGACGCGGCGTCTACTGGCAGTGGATCGGCTATCTGGCCCGGGCCAACCGCGAGGCTAAGGCCGTCTCCAACCAAGCCAGCTTCGGGTGCGCCAAGTTCTTTCTCATGATGGATACCGAGGAGGAACGGTTCAAGTGCGGGATGCAGGTGGAACGGGGTTACCTAACGGCCCCTCCTGAGCATCACCACTGCCAGCTCGCCGAGGACTGGGACTGGCATCGCCTGGTGCGGTCACTGCGGGCCGGCAGTGCCATGGCGAAGGAACTGGAACGCCTGGTGCGGCGCGAAGAGTTTTGGATCGACGCCGGCGGCGAGTCGTTCTACCTGGCCAAATACCCCGGCATTGCCGCCGTGCGCCGCGCCCTCCAGGCCGCGCCGAAAAACCATTGGGCCGGGTTCCAGCTCTACTACCCCATGACCCACGAAGAGGTGCGGCGCTCCACCGGCGCGGACCTGGTCGACTCCATGCTGGCGGTGTTCCAGGAGGTCACGCCGGCCATGAACCTCTGCATGCAGATCCGTCTGCGGGATTGACGCCGGAATACTCTGCCGTCATAATAGGCTCCGGGGGCAAACGCTATGTCGCCATGGGGGATGAGGATCACCGCGGTTCGGGGCCAGGCCAACAACATCTGGAACTACACCTCGGAAGTCCCTATCTTTCAGATTCGCCTGGTCGTGTTATTGGTGACCACGGCCGTATGCGTGGTGCTGGACTCCTTGTGGCCGCGCGCCAAAGAGATCTACCACGTGATGAGCTACGCGGCGTTTGTAGCCGTTTCGATTCTGGCCGCCCAATGGCTGCTGCTGGCGGGCGTCTACCTCGCTCTCACGCTGGCCTGGGCCATTAGCGTGTATTTGAAAGCAGGAGGACCGTGGCGAACGCGGCTGCAACTGGCGGTAGCCTTTCTGATGCGCAACCAGGTGCACCTGGAGGCGCTTACGCCCTGGATGATCCTCGTCTTTGTCTGGCTGCCCTGGCCGGTGCTGCGTATTCCGGCAGCCGTGCTGCTGCATTGCTTCGGTCCCCCCATGATCGACGGGATCGGCGAGGTCAAGGGTATTACCGGGAGACAGGCCTTCTACGATCCCGCCGCTTTGGCTAAGTTCGACTGGAAGTTTCACTGGGCCGGCGGCCGGCTGGGGCCGGCGCTGGCCACCAGCGGCCTGGTCTGGATGTGGTGGCAGGCGCCCGGACAGTGGCGGGCGCTGGCGCCGTTCTCCGCCGTCATGCTGGGGGCGATCCTGGTCCGGCACGCGACGGCGTGGCGGCTGCGGCCCATCGCTCCGCCGCCGCCCGCCGTAGACCCCAGGGACGTTCTGGCCTCCCGGAC
>JBGOUV010000146.1:0-15186 GCA_041477815.1 Terriglobia bacterium
GGGCCATGGGCACGCTCGACTGTAATTAAGCCCTCATAGGATTTGAGAATTTGAGAATTGGAGGATTTGAGAATCTTGCCGAATCGCGGCTGGGGCTGAAATTCTCAAATCCTCAAATCCTCCAATTCTCAACTCTCCGCCCGCAGCGCCTCGATCGGGTCCAGCTTAGCCGCGCGATGCGCCGGGTAGATTCCAAAGAACAGTCCCACCGTCGCCGAGATGCCCACCGCCAGAAACACCGCGTAAAACGGCAGGACCATGGGCACCGGGGTCAGGTTCCGGACCGCCACCGCCAGCGTCCAGGCTACCACCGTCCCCAGCAGCCCTCCGCAGCTCGAGAGGACCGCCGCCTCCACCAGAAACTGCATCAGGATGTCCCGGCGGCGCGCTCCCAGCGACTTGCGGATCCCGATCTCGTGCGTCCGCTCCGTTACCGCCGCCAGCATAATATTCATCACTACTACCCCGCCCACCACCATGAATACCGACACGATGCCCACCATGGTTGCCGCCAGCGTGCGGGTGAGCTGATCCCAGAGCGCCATGATCGAGTCCGCCGCGAACAGGCCGAAGGTGTCCTCCTGCCCCGGCGTCAGGTGCCGCTACGCCCGCAGCAGCATGCGCACCTGGTCCTTGGTCTGCTCCATCACCTGGGGGCCGTGCGCCGCCACGTGATAGGTCATCCCCGACCGCCGGCCGTACATCTTGAACAGCGTTTCGATCGGGATGAGAACGAAGTTGTCCTGGGACTGCCCGAACACGCTCCCCTGCGCCTCGGCCACACCCACCACCTCGAACGGCCGGCTCTCGATGTCGATGACCTTCCCGACCGGGTCGACGTTGGGGAAGAACTTCTCCCGCAGGTCATGCCCGATGAATGTCACCGGCAGCCGCCGCGCATTGTCTGTGTCCGAGATGTACCGCCCCCCCTCCACTTTCAGCGGCTCGATGCTGACCATGTTGGGCGTCACCCCCCGCAGCCGCACGTCGTTAACCACCTCGGTCCCGTATTTCACGTCCAGCCGCCGGTTCGCCCCCGAATCGAGGCCCACGTCCCGGGCCAGGGCCGCCTTTTCGTGCACGAACTCGTATTCCTCCTCGCTCAGCGGCGGATTGCGCCGTCGCAGTTCCAGCCACTTCTTAGGGTTGTTGTCCCCGATGATCGGAAACCGCTGCACCAGAAAGACGTTCGACCCCATGTCGGCGATATGGGTGGCGATGTAGAGATCCATGCCCTCGATCAACGCGATCACCCCGATCAGGGTGGTGGTGGCCACAATGATCCCCAGCAGGGTCAGGAAACTCCGCAGCTTGTGCCCCTGCAACGAAAACACAGCCACTTTCACCGCTTCCACAAACGAACCCGTCGATCTGCGCCGCGCCGCCATGCTCTCCCTTTCAGGGAATTTGAGAATTTGAGGATTGGAGGATTTGAGAATTGCTGCCACCGGCGGCTTCGACTGAAGTTCTCAAATCCTCCAATCCTCCAATTCTCAACTTACCGCCCTGCTCTCCCCTAAATACGTAGGGTAACAGGCAGAAGTTTCCGGTGTAGTATAAGAGCTTTCAGGGCTTTCACTCCCATGCCCGACTACGCTCTCGGAATCGACCTGGGCGGCACCAACCTCCGTGTCGCCGCCTTCCGCCCCGACGGCCGGATGCTCGATAAGAGCAGTGTTCCCACCAACATCGCCGCCGGCCGGGACGCCCTGATCGAATCGATTGCTCACGGCGTCCACCAGATCGAAGCCGCCCACGCCGGCGAGGGCCTGCTCGGCATCGGGATCGGGGTCCCCGGCTTCATCCTGCTCGAAAAGGGGATTATCACCAAGTCGCCGAACCTCCCCGGCCTGGAGAACTTCCCCATTAGAGACACCCTCCAGGACCGTCTGGGTTCCCCGGTCGTCCTGGAAAATGACGCCAACGCCGCCGCCCTCGGCGAAAAGTGGCAAGGCGCCGGCCAGGACGTCGACGACCTGGTCCTGCTCACCCTCGGCACCGGGATCGGCGGCGGCATCATCTCCGGCGGCAAGATCCTCCATGGATACCTGGGCATGGCCGGTGAGCTGGGACACCTCACCATCGAGCCCGACCCCGCCCGGGGCGCCCGGTGCGGATGCGGCAACACCGGGTGTCTGGAGGCCCAGGCCTCGGCCACCGCCATCCACCGCATGGCCCGCGAGGCCGGATTGGGCGACCTCACGTCCCACCAGGTCTACGACGCCGCAATGGCCGGCAGCGCCCCGGCCAGGGCCATCTTCGAGCGCATGGGCCAGGCCCTAGGACTAGGGCTGGCCATCTTAGTCAATACCTTTAATTTTCCCCTGTATCTCTTAAGTGGCGGGGTACTTGCTGCCTGGGATCTCTTTGCGCCATCGATGCTGGAAGAGTGCCGCCGCCGCTCCCTCACCTTCCGCCAAACCGACACCCGGGTCGACAAGGCCACCCTCGGTGAGGAAGCCGGACTCTACGGGGCGGCCCGGCTGGCGCTGCCTTGACTGTGGAGTCGGCTGTGGAGTACACTCCACATATGCAGACCATCCAGGTCGTCCTCGACGATAAGTTGCTTCGTGCCGCCGATCGCGCCGCCCGGCGGGTTCGCGTCAATCGTTCCGCCCTCATCCGCGAGGCGCTACGCCTGCACCTGGAACGTATGAGAACCAAGGAGCTGGAGGATCGAGAGCGGGAGGGGTACCGGAAGCATCCCGATACCGGCGAGGATGCCCTCCTGTGGGAACGCGAGGCGGCATGGCCGGAGGACTAGCCCGCGGCGAGGTACGCCTGTATCCCTTCCCCCACCCGGACAAACTGCGTCCGGTGGTCGTGCTGACGCGGGAGAGTTCCATCGGCTTGCTGTCGACGGTGACAGTTGCGCCGGTTACATCCACCATACGCGGGGTCCCGTCCGAGATCGTCTTGAGCGACGCCGACGGGATGAAAGGACCTTGCGCGGTGAATCTCCACAACCTGATCACGGTGCCGAAGACGCGTCTGGGCCGGCAGGTTGCTATGCTGAGCAGCGAGCGCCTGCAGGAGATTTGTGCCGCCGTGGGCTTCGCGCTAGGTTGCCGATGAACACAGGCGCCCAGGTGGTCAACTGGCTCGCCGCGGTGAAGAGATAGACCGTCCCTTCAACCCCAAGTACCGCGTTGCCCGCAGCAGGTGACGGTCGTTGCTCCAAATCTCCGAGAACCCCGCCGCCCGCGCCGACACCAGGTGCAACGCGTCGCCGGCGCGGAGAAACACATCGGCCGGCAAGGTATGCACCAGCGCGTCCACCTCCGCCAGAAGGTCTCGCGTCACCGGCGCCAGGACCCAGATTCCAGTTGCGACATCGTTCCGAAAAACCTTCCCGATCTCAGCCGCCTCCCGCCCTGTCAGCGCCCCCTCCCGCACCTGCCGATGCAGGGTGCAGGCGACCTCCGCCAGGCACCACTCGGAGGAATGCAGTGGTTCAGCTTGGTCGGCCAGAGTGCGCACGCCATCGGAGTCGGGTTCGCGCAGGTAGAACTTCGCCACATAGGCCGAGTCGAAGTACAGCTTCATCCGCGGTCGCGATCTTCGGAGATGAAGCGGGTACTGTCGGTCTTCATCTTGGGCAACCTGGCCAGCAGCGGCTCCAGGTCCTTGATTGCCTGGGACGGCGTCCTCTGCTGGATCGGTCGGATCTCGGCGACGGGCTTGCCCCGCCGGGCGATCACGATCACCTTGCCCTTCGCCGCTTCATCCACAATGGCCCCGGTGCGCATGTGCAGATCCCGAATGCTGGTCGTTCGCATGTGTCCTTTAGTGTGTCACCACGGCTGTTCCGCGTCAACATTCTTCGCGCTGGTTCGGCTACCATAGGAGATCACATGCCCTATTGGCTCGGAATCGACACGGGAACTGGTGGTACCCGCACTCTCCTCGTCGACCCCGACGGTCGCGTAGCGGCGGGCTTCACCGCACCGCACGAGGACGTCCAGATGTCCCAGCCGCTCTGGGCCGAGCAGCGCCCGGAAAACTGGTGGGACGCCGCCCAGGCCGCCATCCAGGGCGTCCTCCGCGAGGCCGGCGCCACCGGTGGCGACGTCGCCGGTATCGGTCTCTCCGGCCAGATGCATGGCCTTACTCTGCTCGATGCCTCGGGGGCCGTCATCCGCCCGGCGCTGCTCTGGTGCGACCAGCGCTCCCAGCCGCAGGTGGACGCCATCAACACCCGGCTCGGCCGCGACCGTGTTCTCCAAGCCATCGCCAACCCCGTCCTCACCGGCTTCACTCTCCCCAAGCTCCTGTGGGTGCGCGACCACGACGCCGCCTCCTACGCGCGCATCCGCCAGGTCCTGCTGCCCAAAGACTACATCCGCTACTGCCTCACCGGCGAGTTCGCGAGCGAAGTCTCGGACGCCTCCGGCACCGCCCTGTTTGACGTCGTCCACCGCCGCTGGTCGCAGGCCATGCTGGACGGCCTCAGCCTGGATAGTACCTGGCTTCCCGGCGTGGTCGAGTCCCAGGACATCACCGGCCGCATCACCCCGCGGGCGGCGTTGCTGACCGGCTTGCAGCCCGGCACGCCGGTGGTGGGCGGGGCCGGAGACCAGGCGGCCAGCGCCATCGGCAACGGCATCGTCGAAGCCGGCATTGTCTCCTGCACCATCGGCACCTCCGGCGTGGTCTTCGCCCACATGGAGAACGTCGCCTACGACCCGCCCGGCCGCGTCCACACGTTCTGCCACGCCGTCCCCGGCAAATGGCACGTCATGGGCGTCACCCAGGGCGCCGGACTGAGCCTGCAGTGGTTTCGGAACCGCCTCGCCCCCGGCGTATCCTACGACGACCTGACCGCCGAAGCCGCCACCGCCCCGCTCGGCTCGGGCGGCCTCTACTGGCTCCCCTACCTCATGGGCGAGCGTACCCCGCACCTGGACGCAGCCGCCCGCGGCGGCTGGGTCGGTCTCACCGCCAGGCACACCCGCGCCGACCTGATCCGCGCGGTCCTCGAAGGCGTCTCCTACAGCTTGCAGGACTGCCTGGAAATCATCCGCGAGCTGGGCCTGGAGGTGAAGGCCGTGCGCGCCTCGGGCGGCGGCGCCCGGAGCGCCTTCTGGCGCCAGATGCTCGCCGATATTTTCAATGCCCCGGTAGCCACGCTCGAAACCCAGGAAGGGTCCGCCTATGGCGTCGCGCTACTGGCGATGGTAGGCACCGGCCATTTCGCTTCGGTCCAGGAGGCTTGCCGCCAGACCCTCCAGGAGGTTTCCCGCCTCGACCCACACCCCGGGAATGCGGCCGCCTACGCCCGGCGCTACCCGGTCTTCCGCAACCTCTACCCCGCCCTGCGTCCGGCCTGTCAGGCCATTGCCCAACTGTAAGGTGCTGACCAGAGGGATTCTGGCCCGCTGGCCGCAAGGTGGGAAAGTCTAAGCCGATTCATGAGAGGACCAGGAGCGGACTCCCATCACGGAGAGTCCCTCTACATGGATAGCTGCGGCCGGATTCACTTTCACGGCGCGGACTCCCGCCGGAACTGCCCCGTAAGCGCTGGTCGCCAACGAATTGAATTCACGCGCCTGGGCCAACAGCCCGTGGCAAAAGTGCCCCGTCGTCGACTTGTTGGCAAATTTGCCACCGGCAAGTCGTTGATTCTGCGAGGTTGAGGATGCGGCAAATTTGCCGGATCTCACTTCTGCCACGGGCTGCCCAGCCGATTTGCGGAAGGTTGCGCGAGATTCTTCGAAAGATGGAAGGCGAGTAGCAGCAAGTCGCGCGAACTCAACAGCGGCACGAGATAGGACACTGGCGGGTTATGGTCCTTCCACTCCCAGCCTGCTCAAAATCTCCGGCTTCGCTTCCTCCGCCGCCAGGAGCTGGTGGCAGCCATTGCAGTCCTGCGGGATGGACTTGCCGGCCGCGTTGGTGTGCTGGTCATCGTGGCAGCGGAAGCACCCGGGGAAGTAGGTATGGCCGATGTTGTTGGGGTAAGTCCCCCAGGCAATCTTCATGTCCGGAAAAACGTTCCGATTGTAAATAGCCAGCAGGGCCCCGGCCGCCTTCTGGACCTCGGGAGCCTGATTCGGATAGGCGTGCGCCAGCGCCAGCGAGATGCCTTTCGCGGCTTCGGCGGCCGACCGGTACTCGGTCTTAAGAATAGCCACGGCCTGTTTCTTGACCGCGGGCAGGCTGAGAGGGATCTTCCCGCCGGCCAGGGCGCGATCGACCGCCTGCTCGGGCAGCTCGAAGGAGTGGCTGGGACGGTTGTGGCAGTCCAGGCAGTCCATGACGCGGCGTTCCAGCTTGGCCTGGTCTTCGGGCTTGAGATCCTTGACCGCGAACTCGGCTGACTCGCGCTGCCCGTTGGTATAGCGGACCCAGGGGATGTTCTGCCGCGACAGGTCGGAGGCGTATTCGATGACCACGCCCGGCCCGAGGTGGACGCCGTGAATGCCCGCCACCATCTCGCCGCCGCCGATGCGCATCAACAGGACGGTCTTGGTGGAAGTGTTCTGGTCGTCCTCGTTGAACTTGGTGAGGATGCGGAGCCGGTGGCCGGCGAACTTGCCGGGCCAGTGGCAGGCCTCGCAGGTCTCGCGGGCCGGGCGGAGGTCGTGAACGGGCGTGGGAATGGGCCTGGCGTAGGTGTTGAGCATCACGGCGAAGACCTGGCGGACCCCGCTCAGCTTGCTCTTCACGAACCAGGAAGCGCCTTCCCCGATGTGGCACTCCACGCACCGGACGCGGAAGTGCGGCGAGTCCTGGTAGGCGGTAAACTCCGGCTTCATGACGGTGTGGCAGGACTGCCCGCAAAAGTTTACCGACTCCATATAGGTGACGGCCGAGTAGGTAAAGTGGCCGCCGATGACGACATTGGCGGCGGTAGCCACGGCCACGAAAATGGCGAGACGGCGGAACTCCGGGTTTTGCCAGTTCACCGGGGGAAACTGCCGCGGCAGGGTGTTCCACTTTCTCTCCAGGCGGAGGCGGAGCCAAATGCCCAGCGGGATCAGGGTCAGGCCGGCGAAAAACAGACCGGGAAAGACCAAAAAAAACAGGATGCCGACGTAGGGGTTGGTGTCCATGCCCCGCAACTGCACGGGCAGAACAAAGAACCAGGCTACGCCGCCGGTGGTAGCCAGCAGCACGCCCAGGAAGCTGACCGGATTGTTGGCCAGGTGCACCAGCGGGGAGAGCCACTGCTTATCGCCGAGACGTATCATTTCATTCCTATTATCGTGTCTGGCGGAGGCTAACGATAGGCGAAGATTTCGGCATAGAGGATGAGAGCGATCAGGAGCAGACCCACGGTCAGGGCGGCGAAGCCGAGGCGGCGCCAGAAGCGGATCAGAATGGGAGCCGGCGGCGGCATGAGGTTTTGTTCCAGCTCGCCGTTGTCCACCATCTGCTGATATTCACGAGGGCGGTCGCGGCGGAACTCCTCGAGGGGCATGCCTTCGGTAAAGATGACGGTGTCGATGGGGAACTTCTCCGGGCGGAAGTGGGTGTTGAAGAAGTGGATGGTGAAGATGAAGCCGACCGCCAGCAGCGCTTCGTCGCTGTGGATGGTGGTGGCCACGTTGATCATCCACCCGGGAACGACGCGGGTGAACAGCTCGGGAAACCAGAGCAGCGTCCCGGTGGAGCCGATGACGGCGATGCCCCAGAAAACGGCGAAGTAGTCGAACTTCTCCCAGTAGGTCCAGCGACCGTACCGGGGACGGGGTCCCCGGCCGATGAACCACTTCACCGAGCCGAGGAACTCCCGCCAGTCGTTGCGATGGAGCAGCATGCTGTCGGGTCCGAACAAAAACTCGCGCCAGTTCCGGCCGCTCCGGCGGCGCCGGCGCACCAGGTCCCACAGGTGGATGCCGAAGTAGGCGAAGGTCACCAGGGCGCAGAAACGGTGGATCCAGCCGGCGGCTTCGAAGCCGCCGAGCAGGCGCGACACCACCTGGGCCCATTTGGCGTAAGAGAACTTCAAGGTCATGCCCGTAATGGCCAGGCCGAAGAAGCTGGTTACCACCATCAGGTGCAGGTTGCGGTGGAGCCGCTGGAAGCGCCGCACGTAGGGCGCGGATTCGTCGCTGGCGACGATGTCCTGGCGCTGGCGCGAAAATTCGAGCGAGCGCGGGAGCCAGACCAGGGTGTGAATGCCGGAGAGGGCCAGAGTGCCGATCAGCAGCGACGTCATGCCCCAGAAGGTATAGAACAGGAACGGGTACTTCTGGGGATCGTGGTGGGTAGCATGGGTGAGGTAGCCGGCGAAACGGCGATGGGAGGAGGGGTGACACTGGGCGCAGGTCTTGACGATATTGGCGCGGCTGAGGCGGGAGCGGTTATCGGCTACGGGGAGGATATCGTGGGCGCCGTGGCAGTCATAGCACTTGGCCGTCTTCAGGTAGCCCAGCTTCGACACCTTGCCGTGGAAGGTTTCCCAGTAGCTGTCGGTGATCTGCCGGTGGCAGCGCCCGCACTGGTCCATGATGTGGAGGCGGAAGTCGGAGAGGTCGGTGCGCTGGATGCTGTGGGCGGAGTGGCATTCGCTGCACACCGGCAGCGGCTGGGAAGTCTTGGCCACGCCCGGTGAATGGATGCTCGCGCTGAACAGTTCATAGATGCCGCGGTGACACCGGGCGCAGGTCTGGGCGATGTTGTTGCGGTGGACGCTGGACCGCGGGTCGGCGCTGGGGAGCTCGCGGTGGGCGGTGTGGCAGTCGGCGCAATTGGCGGTGACGGTGAGGCCGCTCTCGAGCAGTCCCTTGCCGTGGATGCTTTCGTTGTAATGCTCGACGATGTGGTCCTGCTTGCCGGCGTAGCGCATCGCCGCTTTCCGGCCGGTACGGTGACAGTTGGCGCACAGGGCCGGGACATTGCGGGAGAAGGTGGGGGAGGCGGAGTCGTTCTTGCCGCGGGTGGCGTGGGGACTGTGGCAATCCCGGCAGGCGGGGGCGTCGGGGCTGCCTTTGGCCGCGAGCTGCCCGTGCGTGCTCTCGCGGTATTGGGTCACGACCTCGGCATGGCATACCGAGCAGTCGACTTTTGGGGCGATGGTGTCACACGGGCGGGCGTGGGAGGGGGTGCCGCCCGTGTGACACTGCACGCAGGCCGTGCGCGCGTGCCGGGACCCGGCCAGCTCCGGCGCGCTCACGAACAGCTTGTCGCCGGCCCGGCCGTGGCAGCGCAGGCAGTCGCGGTCGGCCATGCCCTGGGAGTAGAACACCCGGCGGACTTTGTGGGGCTCGTGGCAATCCACGCAGGCGGGGATCAGGTGAGGCTGCTTCTCCCACAGCTCGCCCCGGATGATCTTGCGGTGTACGTTCTCGATCTGGGCGTGGCAGCGGGTGCAGGTCTTGGCCACGTTGGCGCGGGAGATCGACGAGCGCCGATCGGTGTGGGGCAGGACGAAGTGAGAGGTATGACAACTGGTGCAGACGGCGGTGACCGTGAGGCCCTTCTGAAACAGGCCGGCGCCGTGGATGCTCTCGGTGTAGTTGCTGAGGATGTTCTCCTGAGGGATGTTGTGGGTGAGGGAAACGGGCGAGCCTTCATGGTGGCATTGGCCGCACAGCCGGGGCACCTCCATGGTGGAGGTGGGGGAGCGGGGGGTCGCAGAGCGCAGGATGTTGTGGGTCCCGTGACACTGTTTGCAGGAGGGCGCCAGCTTGTCGCCCGCCTGGGCCGCCTTGCCGTGCAGGCTCTCGGCGTACTGGGACTGCTGGTCCGAGTGGCACGCCCCGCAGTCGACGCGGGCGAGTTTTTCGGGGTGGGGCAACTCTTTACCGGCCAGATCGCTGTGGCAATTGGCGCACTCCAGAGAGGCATGGGGGGAAGCACGCAGGGCGCCGGCGTCGAAGGGTGGGGGTACACCCGGCTGGCGCTGGGGTGTGCGCCGTCCGGATTCGTGGCAGTTTAGGCAATCTCCTGAACCGGGTAGGGGCTTTCCCTGCGGTTGGGCCGCAGCGCTGGCGGCCAGCGCCCCCGCCAGACACAGCAGTTTGCCGATAGGTGATCTCTCCACGCGGGTATTGCAAAGGGCAATCGAGATGCCAGGGGCGGGCTAGTGGTGATCTCTGGGCCTCGACGAATAGCCACTAAGCCAAGCCGTGTCCATGGGATAGACATCGGGGTCGAAGATCACGAAGTAGAAGTGCCAAACGACGATCGCCAGGGTGGCCAGGACAGCTTCATAAAAATGGACGACAGTGGCCAGGTCCATCACCGTCTTGGAGACGCGGGCCAGGAAGAAGTTGTTAGCCCACAGCAGGATTCCGGAAGCCCCCATAATCACGGCACCCCAGACCACCGCCCAGTACTCCGCCTTCTCGATGTAGGAGTGAGCGGAGGCCGGCGGTTTGGTCTTCCGCAGGCCGAGGTTGTAGGCGAAGCCGCCGGCGGCCTCAGCCAAGTCGGAGCGGCGCGGCCACAGCGCGGTCCAATGCTCGCGGAGCCGGGCGCTGGCAGCCAGGGCGATCAGGTGCAGGGCCGCGCTGGCCAGGAAGACGCCGGCGGCGATCCGGTGGACGGCGCCGCGCACGGGCCAGGAGGACTCCCAGGCCACCAGGGGGCGGGCCCAGAATTCCTGGGGGTATTTCAGGGCAAACCCGGTCCAGGCCAGGACGACGAAGGAAACGGCGAGCAGGAGATGCTGGGCGCGCTCGGCCGGGTACATGCGGAACTGGGCCGGGATGGCTCGGACGGGCACGGACCCGTTGTGGCGCTGGCGGAGTTTCCGCACCCAGTCGCCGCCGTTGTGCACGAGCATCAAGCCGATAATGCCGAGGATCAGACCGACGTAAAATTGGCGGACCAGGCGGAGCAGCCGTGGTTCCACTCGTCCTTCGATGACGTGGATGGGCCCGAGCGAGAAGCGCGCGCCGGCGCCGGGATGGCATGCCCCGCAGGTCTTGGGGAGGTTGGTGGCGTGGATGGTGGACTGGGGGTCCGAGGAGGGGAGAATGCTGTGAACACCGTGGCAGGAGCCGCAATTGGCCACTGATTGGGCGCCGGCTCGGGCCGCCAGGCCGTGGAAACTGGCTTCGTAGCTGACGATGCGGTCGTTGGGCAGGCCGAACTTGGCGGTTAGGGTCAGGTTGGCGTGGCAGCGAGAGCAGGTTTCCCGCACGTGCCGGGAGGGGCGGACCGTGTTGTGTTCCCCGTGGCAGTCGGCGCACTCGGGAGCGTCGCGGACGCCGCGCTCCACGGCCTGCCCATGAACGCCCGACTTGTACTGCTGGGCCAGGTCGCCGTGGCAGGCGCCGCAGGTGTCGGCCACGCGACGCCGAAAGCCGGTGGTGCCGGGCAGAGCGATCTCGTGGGCGTTACCGTGGCAGCGGCCGCAGTCGGGAGCGGCCTGGTTTCCCTGGGCCTTGGCCACCCCGTGAACCCCGATAGCGGTCTGATCGGCCTGCGCGGAGTGGCAGTCCGAGCACTGCAGCGACGTCAGCCCGGCCGGGTGCGGAAATTTCTCCCGGCCGGCATGGCAAGTGGAACATTCCTGACTCGCGTGGGCGGTCCCGGGGAGCTTCTTGGCCTGGTCGTGGCAGGAGTCGCAGGTGGGGGCTCCGGCCAGGGAGGCGCCGGCCAGAGTCAACCAGAGCGCCGCCCAGCGGATCGGGTTCGGCATGGGCATGGCGATATTCCGCAGCCCAGCGTCAACTGCAATCAGGGGGCCAGCGCGGAGCGGCCGGAGGTGGCCCGTGGCGTGCTAAACTAGGGAGTGAGGAGGCACCAATGAAGCGTTTTGCAATAGTGGTCGGCGGGTTCGTTCTGGCAATGCTGATCCCGCTGGCGGCTGAAGAGAAGAAACCGCCGGAGAAGCTCACCTTCAAGTCGGCCATGGGAGTGGTGACGTTCGACCACGCCAAGCACGTGGAGCGAGAGAAGAAGGACTGCAAGATGTGCCACGAGAGTCTCTTCAAGCAGGACGCTACAGCGCCTCTGAATTACAAAGCCAACATGCACAAGACGGCGGAGGCGGCCAAGACCGCTTGCGCGCACTGTCATGTGGCCGGGGGTAAGGCCTTTGAATCAAAAGCCCCCAACTGCCAGAAGTGCCACGTGAAGAAGTAGATCACGCCGCGGCCGCGACCTGCGCCGAGGCGCAGCGGACGCTGTTCTCGATCCACTCGGGATCGCTGTCCAGATCGAAGTAGTCAAAGGCTCCAGCGCACATCAGATCGTAGTATTCGCGGAAGTCCGAGCGGTCGACCAGGACAATCACGGGGTTGCTGGCCTGCAAGAGTTGGCCTATGGCGGACGGTCCGGCGGAATCATACACCAAAATCACGGCCTCGGGATGCCGGTTCAGTGCCGGGAATAGCCCGTCGGATGTCAAAAGTTCGACAACCTGATAGCCGTGACCTCGCAACACCGCGAGAACGCTGGAGGAGCGGTTCCCTGGCTCTATACCCACGGTGATGACGCTCTTAGAGTGGGTCATAGTACCTCCGCATCTGGGAGTAGCAATTGACTACCCACTTAGGTGGCTCGATAAAGTGGTGAAAACAGGGCCTTTATGGACTGATAAACAGGCGAAAAAACCAGCAATGTGGAGGCCAGCCCGGTGCTCCAGCCCCAATTGGGTGGTTTCACCCAGGGTGTTGTAAAATGATATGGCGCGTCGATTCTAGTACTTACGGTAGGTTCAAAGGTTGGCGGTCGGCGTGCTTGAAAATCTGGGTTCAGGGAGAGGTCCCATGATGCACTCACTACGAGCCAAGATCCCGTTCCTTGCCGGCCTAGCCGTGTTGATCGGTCTGGGTGCGGCGGTGACCGAGCGGAAGTCGCCGTTCTTACCCCATCAGAAGGCGTTTTATATGACCCCGGAGCAGTTGAACTTCGTCCGGCCGGGTCTGGTGATCAAGATTCTCTCGGCTTCTATTGACGCCGACGGCAAGATCCAGCTGCGGTTCAAAATCACCGATAAGGTGGGAGCGCCGCTCGATCGGCTGGGCGTGTCCACGCCCGGCGTGGTGGGCACCAGTTGGGTGGCCGCGGTGATCCCGAACAACGCGACGCAATACACCGCGTACACCACCCGGGTGGTGACCAGCCCGATCACGCGTGTGACCGCGACCCAGGCGGGGTCCGATGCTCCCGCCGGAACCTACCAGCAAGTGGCCGACGGGGAGTACACGTACACGTTCACCACCAAGGCCTCGGCCACCATCGACCGGACGGCGACGCACTCCATCGGGGTGTACTCCAATCGGAACCTGACCGAGTTCGACCTGGGAACCCAGTACAGCAACGACGTCTTCCATTTTGTCCCGAACGGCTCGCCGGTGCAGAAGGTGCGAGCCATCGTGAAGACGGAGAGCTGCAACCGGTGTCATGACCCGCTGGGGCTGCACGGCGGATCGCGGCAGAAGGTGGAGTTGTGCATATTGTGCCACCAGCCCCAGACCTCCGACCCGGATACGGGCAACACTGTGGACATGCCGGTGCTGATCCACAAGATTCACCGGGGCGAGGATTTGCCGAGCGTGGTAGCCGGAAAGCCTTACGTCATCATCGGGAACAACTCGAGTGTGCATGACTATTCGCACGTGGTTTTCCCGGCGGATGTGCGGCGTTGCGAGGTGTGCCACGAGCAGGGACGCACGGCGGCGCCCCAAGCCGCCAATTACCTGGCCAAGCCGTCGCGGGCGGCCTGCGGGGCCTGCCACGACAACGTCAACTTCGCCACCGGCGCCGGGCACGTGGACTTGCCCCAGGTGTCGGACAGCCAGTGCGCCAATTGCCATACCCCTGAGGGCGAGCTGGAGTTTGACGCCTCGATCAAGGGGGCGCACACCATTCCCACGCACGCCAAGGGGCTGCCGGGAGCGCTCTGGGACATTACCCGGGTGACCAACACGGGACCCGGCCAGAAGCCGACCGTGCAATTCACGATCAAAGACAAGAACGGCGTTCCCATCACGCCCACGGAGATGACCCGGCTGGCCCTGGTGATGGGCGGCTCGACGGCGGATTACGCGACCTACGTGAGCGAAGACGCGCGCACAGCGACGGGCACCGGGACCTACTCGTACACATTCCAGCAGGCGCTGCCGGCCGATGCCAAGGGAACGTGGGCGGTCGGAATCGAGGGCTACCGCAACGTCACCCTGTTGCCGGGCACCAAGAAAGAAATGGTAGTGCGGGACGCCGGCATCAACAAGGTGGTGTACTTCGGCGTCACCGACGCTACTCCCAAGCCGCGCCGGGCGGTGGTGGCCCAGGCCAATTGCCAGAAGTGCCATGAATTCCTGGAGCTGCACGGGGGGAATCGCAACCAGGTGGAGCACTGCCTGATTTGCCACAACCCCAACGAGACCGACGCCGTGCGGCGTCCAGCGGCGCAGAATCCGGCCGAGAGCGTCCATTTCAAGACGATGATCCACAAGATCCACACCGGCGAGGAGCTGGGGCAGAAGTTCACCATCTACGGATTCGGCGGGACGGCCAACGAGTTCGGCGAGGTTTTGTATCCGGGCGACCGGCGCAACTGCGCGGCCTGCCACGCGAACAACTCGGAGCGCGTCCCGCTGCCGGAAGGGTTGCTGCCGTCCAAGTCGGCGCGCGATCTGCTGGAGGTGAAGGAACCGATCACCGCGGCGTGCCTGTCCTGCCACGTCAGCCGCTCGGCTCACTCCCATGCCTTGTCCAACACGACGCGGCTGGGGGAGGCCTGCGAGGCGTGTCACGGAACGGACGCCGAGTTCTCCGTCACCAGGGTGCACGCGCGGAACCAATAACATGCGCCCGGCCCGACTGGTTGTCGCGGCGGTGATACTGGCAGGCGGCGGAGCGGCGTTTGGCGCCGACGACGCCTGCCAGGCCTGCCACGAGGACGTCGTCATGAAGTTCAAGGCGAATCCTCACAGGCGGGGCTGCGAGAGCTGCCATGGACCGGGCCAGCAGCACATGGAGACCGCCGAGGCGGCGAAGATCTTTTCCTTCACCAAGGTCTCGCGCCAGAAGGCCAACCAGGCCTGCCTGGCCTGCCACGGCGGCCAGCAGACCCACCGGGGCCGCCTGCTCGGGGCGCACGATCGCAATTCGCTCGCCTGCCTCGACTGCCACAGCGTCCACCAGTCCGCGGCGCCGCACCTGCTGACGGCTAAGACCGACGCTCTATGTACTGCTTGTCACCTGAACGTCAAAGCCGAGTTCAACCGGCCCTACCGGCACAAGCTGCAGGAGAAGGCCATAAGCTGCGTGGACTGTCAC
>JBGOUV010000280.1:0-9177 GCA_041477815.1 Terriglobia bacterium
GGCTGGACCTGATCTGGATGCCTGCGTCCGGCGGCGAGGCCCAGGTAATTGTCCCCGCGCGGGGCTCGGGCCGTCCGCACTTCAGCGTGGAAAAGGACCGTGTCTACGTGTACTCAAACCAGGGCCTGATCTCCCTGCGCTACGACGGCACCGATCGCCGCACACATCTCAAAGTGGTTGGTCCAAGCCCGGCCCCCGAGCCCGCGCCGGCCTCCGACGTACGCATTAGTCCCGATGGCGGCAAAGCGCTGGCCGTGGTCTACAACCAGCTCTACTTGCTGATGGTGCCCGCGGTAGGCGGCGATGCCCCCACCGTTAACGTCAGCAGCCCGTCGGTGCCTTTGAAGAAGCTTACCGACGTGGGCGTGGATTCCTTTGCCTGGGCCGACGGCGGCAAGACCATTACCTGGACGCTGGGTTCCTCCTTCTTCCGTCAAGCCGTCTCTTCGGTGTCCTTCGAGCCCGAAAAAAAGGAGGAGGGCAAGAACGAAGAGGGTAAGAAGGAAGAAGCCAAGAAAGAAGTGCCCAAAAAAGAAGAGCCGAAGAAGCCGCTCTACCAAGAGATTGAAGTGGCCATGGAGCAGCCGCGTCACAAGCCGCAAGGCAGCGTGGTCTTGCGAGGCGCGAAAGTCATCACCATGAAGGGCGATGAGGTGATCGCCGACGCCGACTTGGTGGTCACCGACAACCGGATCGCCGCCGTGGGACGCCGCGGCACGGTGACCGTACCCGCGGGAGCCAAGATTCTGGACATGAAAGGCTCCTTAGGCTTACTACCCCCGCGTTTGTGAAGTTCCAGCGCCCGGATCCTGAGGTGGGGCGCACAACGAATATGAGGTACATGAGCTTATCCAACGCGTCGTATGCCTTCTGGGAATACCGCGACAACATTCCCCAGCCGAGGGTAACAAGCCCATTGTCACCCGGGCCCGTCCAGCCCCGAAAAGCCTTATTACTCCCGTTAATGTAGTTCGCAAATTGAGGATTATCAACGGCCCCGTTCCAGATGATATCCGTCAACGTGCTTGCCATCCGATCCACATCCGCCCGGGTGAAGACCAGACCCGCATCATACATAATCGCCACCATTCGAACCGCGCTCGCCGCCGTCTGAGTGTCTGGAACACCGACCTGATTTCCCGTTTGGGAACCGATTGGGATGGTCCCGTTATCCCAAATCCAGCCAGCGCCGTTCGGGCTCAGTTTAGGCTTGAAGACGCTGCCGATTTGCACGGCCAGGTCCCTGTAGAACGCCTGACCCGTGGCCTGCCACAGGCAAGTGGCAAGCACTCCGAAATGCGAAGCCGCCTCATCCCAAACCGTGCGCGTCGTCCAAGGGACCTTGCCCCCGTAGGCATCGGTGTAGTACCGCCGTATGCCGCCGTCCACGGCAACCTGTATATATTTCTGCGCCTTGTCGGCATACTGCGTCTTCCATGTCGGACTATTCACGATGAGCGCTGCCGCGCGGGCCATCGCCGCCAAGGTATCGATGCTATCGATATCCCCCTGAAACGATCCAGCACTATCGCTCCAACCGGGATAGGGTTGTTCGTTGGGATTGGCGGCTTTTATCGAGATGCTCTTGCTGACCATGGTATCGACAAAGCTGATTAACTGCGTCATCACGACTGCGTCGCCAGTGGATTGAATGGCAGAGATCATTCCATGTAGCATGGGGTCGATGGTCACATGATAAGCGGCGCTGTCTCCGGAGCGGAGGGCCGGTTCGATGATATAGCGAGAGTAGTTAAATAGTAAGACCTGGAGATTCCGCAAATAGTCCGTCGTTGGAGGACTCGGCGTCACAGCAACCGACGGTTCGCCAGCGGCTGCGAGCCTGCCCGGTGACGTGGTCTCGGGTGGCACCAGAGCCGCCCTGGAAAGTTGAGCGGCTGCGGGGAGTGCGCCGGCCAATAGGAGGAGGAGAATCATGAGCCCTCTGGCTTGATGTTTTGGTTCAAGCGAAATAGGTTAGTCGGGTCGTACTTATTCTTCAGGGCGACCAGGCGCGCGTACTTCTCCGGACCGTAGGCCGCCTTAACCCGGTCAGCACCCTCGTCGCCGAGGTAGTTGACGTAGACCGCGTCGACCAGGTAGGGTTGCATCGCGGCCCAAAACTCGCGCGTCCACCGGAGGTTCTTTTCTGCATCGGCCGGGTCCTTCCACATAGTGGTGACCAGGAAGTTGAAAGGCCAGTTCCTGTGGCCGAATGCGGTGTCCTGCTCAGCGACACGGCTCATAGCGCCATCCCCGTTGTGCTCGATTACTACCACGGTCAGCGGCGAAGGGGCGGCGGCGACGTAAGTAAGGATGGTTTCGATGGCCGCGTCGCTGAGGTTCTTTAGGAAGCTTGATTTCCAGTAATTTTGCAATCCAGGGGGCCACAGGAAGTCGGCCATAGTCTGGGCGGCGCTGTAAGGCATCGGCTGGATAATGTCCGCCAGGGGCGTACCGAATTGCCGGAGAGGTCGGAGGGCCTGTTCTCCGGCGGCGATGGCGCCCGTGTAAACACCGCCCATGCCCAAAACGGTAGTGCCGTGCGCCGCTTCCGGCAAGAAGGGCGCCGGTGGCGCGCTGAAAAGCAGGGCGCCGTTCGTCACCTCTTCGGGGGCCGTGGCTTCGTACTCGCGCCAGAACTGCAGGGCCGCCTTCGCCTTCGAAAAGGGGTGGATCACCAGACCCGCCAGCACCGTACCTGCCGGATGGACCCGGAACTCGAACGAAGTGACCACACCAAAGTTGCCACCGCCGCCACGCAGACCCCAGAACAGGTCCGGGTTCCGGCTGGGGCTGGCCGTCAAGAACTGGCCATCCGCGGTCACCACGTCGACGGAGAGGAGATTGTCCAGCGCCAGGCCATGCTTGCGCACGAGCCAGCCCAGGCCCCCTCCCAGAGTCAGGCCGGATACGCCGGTCGTGGAGATAAAGCCACCGGTAGCGGCCAGCCCGAACACCTGCAGCTCGTGATTCACATCGCCCCAGGTCGCGCCGGCCTCCACCCGCACGGTACGCGCCGCAGGTTCGATTCGGATTCCCTTCATGCGGGAAAGGTCGATGACCAGGCCGCCGTCACAGACCGCCGTACCGGCCACGTTGTGGCCACCGCCCCGGACAGAAACCAGCAGGCGGTGTTCGCGGGCGAAGCGCACGCACTCGATCACGTCGGCGGTCCCGGTGCAGCGCGCGATCATCGCCGGCCGCCGGTCAATCATGGCGTTGTAGATCGTGCGGGCCTGGTTGTAGCCGTCGTCTTCGGCACGGAGAAGCCCGCCACGCAGAGCCGCCTGGAATTGCGTCACAACAGCTCCCTCGATAGTGGTTTGCTCTCCCGTCGCAGCGAGGACTCTTATGTCCGACATTCCCCCCTCCTCCTGGAACAACTTACCGTACTACAACTTCGTCTTTAATGGTGTCAAGCGACTTTACTCTCTCGGGACGGGTCCTTCGGGGCGCGAGGGCCTCGACCACCGGGCATTCCGATTTGGCCTTCGCGTGAGCTTCTAAGGTGTGATAGAGTCTGGATTCCCGTTGGCTTGGTTTTGGGGATCGAGGCGATCATGTGGCAACAGAACTATGAACCTGTAGCCGGGAGTCTGGGATGGTCCGCGCTGGTGGCGGCGGTGCCGCTGCTGGTGTTGTTCTATATGCTCGGAGTGAAGCGGAAGCCGAGCTGGCTGTCGGCGCTGGCGGCGCTGGTGTCGGCGTGGATAGTAGCGCTGGCGGTGTACAAGATGCCGCTGCAGCAGGCCCTGGCATCGACAATTTATGGGGCCGCGTTCGGGCTGTTTCCCATCGGCTGGATCGTGTTCTCGTCCATTCTGCTGTACCGGCTGGCGGTGGACACCGGGAAGTTCGAGATCATCAAAGACTCGGTGGGAACTCTGAGTGACGACCGGCGGCTGCAAGCCCTGTTCATCGCCTTCTCGTTCGGCGCCTTCGTAGAGGGGGCGGCGGGGTTCGGAGCGCCGGTGGCGGTGGCGGCGGCGATGCTGGCGGGGCTGGGGTTCTCGCCCTTCTACGCGGCCGGCATTTGCCTGTTGGCGAATACGGCGCCGGTGGCCTTCGGGTCGATCGGGACGCCGATCGTGACGCTGTCCGGGATCACCGGGATACCCATGGCGCCGCTGAGCGCCATGGTGGGGCGCATCTGCGCGCTGGTGTCGGTGATCGTGCCGACCTACCTGGTGGTAGTGATGGCGGGGGTCAAGGGCGCCGCCGAGGTGTGGCCCGCCATTGTGGCCTGCGGCGTGGTGTTCGCGGGGGTGCAGTTCACCGTGTCGAACTTCATCGGACCGGAGCTGACCGACATTTTGAGCTCGCTGGCGTCGATCGGGGCGATGTTAGTGGTCATGAAGGCCTGGCATCCGAAGACTATCTTCCGGCTGGAGGGAGATACGCCGGCCGGGCAGATCGCGCACCGCCGTCACTCGAGCGGGGAGATTTTCAAAGCCTGGACCCCGTATATCCTGCTGGTGGTCTTTGTGCTGCTGTGGGGGTACAAGCCCATCAAGGCGGGGCTGGACAAGGTCACCGTGCCGGTCGAAGTTCCGGGCCTGCATCGGACTATCACCCGCATCCCGCCGGTGACGAAGAAGGCCGAGCCGTACACCGCCATGTTCACCTTCAACTGGCTGAACGCGTCGGGGACGTCGTGCTTTTTTGCGGCGGTGCTGACGTCTCTGCTGCTGGGGGTAGGACCCGGCGGGTTCTGGAAGGCATACAAGGAGACTCATAGGCAACTGGCATTTCCCATGCTGACCATTGCCTCCATGTTGGGACTGGCCTACCTGATGAACTATGCCGGGATGACGTCCACGCTGGGGCTGGCGCTGGCGGCGACGGGCCCGTCGTTCCCATTCTTCAGCTCGATCCTGGGGTGGCTGGGGGTGTTCCTCACCGGCAGCGACACTTCGGCCAATGCCTTGTTCGGCAACTTACAGGTGGTGACGGCCAACGCTCTGGGACTGAACCCGGTGCTGACGGCGGCCACCAACTCGAGCGGCGGCGTCATGGGGAAGATGATCTCGCTGCAGAGCATCGCGGTAGCGGTGGCGGCGACGGGTATGCCGGCGGGGGATGAGGGCAAGCTGTTTCGCTTCACCCTCCGACACAGTGCAATACTGGCTACGGTGATCGGATTGATCGCGATGGCCTACGCGTACCTGGCCCCGCACCTGGTGCCGGTAGTGGCGCCGCGCTAGGGGTTGGGCTGGAAACGTGGCGCACGCTCTCAGCGTGCCGCGCCCGCACTCCTGCCCACGCCTGGGCGGGGTCGAGATGAGTCTCGACCCGGCAGGCTAAAGTCTGCGCCACGTCTGCTAGAGGAGGACTTTGACACTACGTCTGCCGCCGGGCCGCGAAGCTTGGCCGTACCTGGGGCTGGTCGCCATCTCGGGGGCGTTCGGCCTGGTGGCCCAGCTCTTCGCCCGCCGCAACGACTGGACCGGCGCCGCCGTAGCCTCCGGGTTGGGCCTGCTGGTGGGCTTCTATGTCGTATTGCGGCTGTGGCGTTTCCTGCCGCGTCCGGCCTGGAGCTACCAGGTTACCCGGCACGGCGGCTTATACGTGTTCGCCATCCTGGCCGTGGCTTTCGGGGCTCTTACCTCGGCTAACAACCTGTTGTTCCTGGTGCTGGCGTGTATGCTGGCGGCGCTGGTGGTGTCGGGACTGTTTTCACGGCTCAACCTGGCCGATCTGGAAATGCAGTTCTCCGTACCGGATGATGTCTTTGCCGGGCAGGAGGCGCCGGTGCGCCTGACGCTGCGGAACGCCAAGCGGTGGATGCCGTCGTTCGCCATCCATCTGGAGATCGATCTGGAGGTGGACGGCCGGAAGCCCGAGATCTACTTTCCCATGCTGGCCGGCGGCCAGACCTGCTCGACGCTGCTGAGCCTCCGCTTCCCGCGCCGGGGACGGTATCACCAGGAGACCTTCTGGCTGCGGTCCGGTTTCCCGTTCGGATTCCTGCGCCGCAGCGCCCGCCTGGAGATGCCGCGCGAGATCATCGTCTATCCGGCGGTGGGAACGGTGTCCGAGCTGGAGAACCTGCTGCCGCAGTTGGCCAACGAATGGGAGCGCCACCGGGCGGGACTGGGTCAGGACCTGTACCGCATCCGGCCCTACCAGGCAGGGGACACCTCGCGGATCGTGCACTGGAAAGCCTCGGCGCACACCGGGGAGCTGAAGGTGCGGGAGTTCAGCGTGGAGGAAGACCGGCGGGTGGAGATCCTGTTCGACCCGGCCATTCCGGCCGGTGCGGACTGGGAGGAGCGCTTCGAGCGGGCCGTGGAGCTGTGCGCCTCGCTGGCCTGGCGGCTCCACGAGCGGGGCGCCGTACTGCGCTTTCAGCCCGACGCCCGGGAGAACATCTATGATATTCTCAGGTATCTCGCTCTGGTGCAGCCGATAGCCGGCGGAGATCCTGGGGAGGTGGAGCCCAGCGGCATGTTTCAGGTGATCTTTACCGCCTCGCCCGGCCGCCTGCCGTCGTTGCTGCCGGAGTCGAGTTACTACTGCTATTCATTGGAGAATCTGTAGTGGTGCGATCCGCCGTTATCCTGATTGTGAGCGCCGCTGCGGTAGGGGCGCAAGACGAGCCGAAGCTGGAGCCGCTGAAGACCTCCATCACGGTGACGGAGAAGATCGACGCCGAAGTTCCCGGAGTGGTGACCAAGCTGGACGAGACGGGACTGGAGAGCCGGCCGGGAATCAACCTGGACGACCGGCTGCGCGACCTCCCGGGGTTCAGCCTGTTCCGGCGCAGCTCCAGCCTGGTAACGCATCCCACGGCCTCGGGGATCTCGCTGCGCGGGATCGGGTCGAGCGGGGCCAGCCGGACCCTGGTGCTGATGGACGGGCTGCCGGCCAATGATCCGTTCGGCGGGTGGGTGTACTGGAGCCGCTTCAACCTCGATTCGCTGGACCGGGTAGAGGTGACGCGGGCGGCGTCGTCGAGCCTGTTTGGCGACCGGGCCATGGGAGGCGTTATCTCGCTGTTTTCGCCGGCGCCGGAGAGACGGCATTTCAACGGGGCGTTCGAGGCCGGCAATGCCGGGGTGTTCGACGCCCGCGGCGGATACACGGACCTGTGGGGGCCGGTGGGACTGTCGACATTCGCGCGCGGGGTCTCTACCGATGGTTACTATATAGTGCCGGCCGGCATCCGCGGCGCCGCCGACCGGAAGGCCGGAGTGGACTTCGTCACCGGGGACGTGAAGCTGGACTGGTTCGGGACCAAGGAGCGGGTGTCGGTGAAGGGGAACATCCTCGCCGAGCGCCGGGAGAACGGCACGGCGCTGACCCAGAACTCGAGCTCGCTGGGGACGGTGGGGGTCAGCTACAGCCGGGAGAGCCTGTCGTTGCTGGCGTACCACTCGCGGGGCGAGTTCCACAGCTCGTTTTCCACCGTGCTGGCGGGGCGGAACACGGAGCGTCCGACGTTCAACCAGCGGGTGCCGTCGGAGGACACCGGCGTGTCGGGCGTGTGGGCGCGGCGCTCCCGGGTGCTGAATCTTACCTTGGGGGCCGATGTACATCGTCCCAGCGGAGAGAGCATCGATACGCTGTTTCCCACGGGCCGGCGGGTGGGAGGCGGGCGCCTGTGGCAGCAGGGAACCTTTATCCAGACCGATCTGCCGGTGGGGCAGCGCGTGCGCCTGCACGGCGGGGTGCGGCACTACTTCACCGGACAGGGCAAGACCTTCTGGAGCCCCAGCTTCGGCTTGGCCGTGGCCGACGGGCCGCGGCGGTGGCGTGCGACGGCGTTCCGGAGCTTCCGGGCGCCCACGCTCAACGAGCTGTTCCGGGCCTTCAGCGTAGGCAACACTCTGACGCTGGCGAACACGGATCTGCGTCCCGAAACGCTGGTGGGCGGCGAGATCGGGATGGATTGGCAGACGCGCGCGTGGGTGGTGCGGACCACCGGCTTCTGGAATGCGATCGACGACCTGGTGGGCAACGTGACGCTATCCACCACGCCCGCGCTGATCACCCGGCAGCGCCAGAACCTGATCGCCGCCAAGACGCGGGGGGGGGAGGTCGAGTTGGAGAAAGCCTTCCGGCGAATCCGGGCGCAGGCGGCGTATCTATTCGTGGACGCGCGGGTGGGCACCGGGCTGCGGATCCCGCAGGTGGGACGGCACCAGGGGTCGGCGCGAGTGATGTACGACGCCGGGCGGACGCTGGCCAGCGTGGGAGTTCGCAGCTACGCGCTGCAACCCGAGGACGACTTGAACCGGTTCATCCTGCCGGGCTATGCCACGGTCCAGATACTGGTGCGGCGGAGATTGGCGCTGGGATTCTCGGCCATGGCGGAGGTGGAGAATCTGCTGAACCGGACGTACGTGGTGGGATTCTCTCCGACTCCGACCATCGGGGCGCCGCGGTTGTGGCGGGCGGGGTTGCGGTGGGAGGCGGCCCGGTAGACCCGGTAGACGCATATGGTTGACGGCGGCACTCTCATTTTGAGAGCATCACAGGGAAGCGGGCCATCAGCAAGAGCCAGGCGAAGAAGTTGGCTGAGTTCTTCCATGTGACGCCGGACCTATTCCTATAGCGGTCCCCCCGGCTTAAGGTGTTACCCTAATTTAAGGTTCTATGGTCAGCGCCGGCACTCACCTCGGCCCCTACGAGATCCTTTCCCTGCTCGGCGCCGGCGGTATGGGCGAAGTCTACCGCGCCCGCGACACCCGCCTCGGCCGCGAGGTCGCTATCAAGGTCCTTCCGCCCGTTTTCGCCGATGACCCGGAGCGCATGGCCCGCTTCGAGCGCGAAGCCCAAGTACTCGCCTCGCTGAACCATCCCAACATCGCCCAGCTCTATGGCCTGGAAGAACGCGCTCTGGTAATGGAGTACGTCCCCGGCGAGACGCTGCGCTGTCCGCTTCCGCTCGACGAGGCCCTCCCCCTCCTCCGCCAAATCATCGACGCCCTGGAAGAAGCCCACGAGCGCGGCATCGTCCACCGCGACCTGAAGCCCGCCAACATCAAGGTCACGCCCGACGGCAGGGTCAAGGTGCTCGATTTCGGCTTGGCCAAAGCGCTCGCCGACGATCCCGCCGCCACCAACGCCTACAACTCACCGACCCTCGCCGCCACCGCCCTGACCCGTAGCGCCGTGCTCCTGGGTACGGCAGCTTACATGAGCCCCGAACAGGCGCGCGGCAAGCCGGTGGAC
>JBGOUV010000022.1:0-31072 GCA_041477815.1 Terriglobia bacterium
GAACACGCTCGTAACCGCCATGATCGCCGAAGGACTGGGTAAGCGGCGGGCTTCCTAGGGCCGGGGCGCCGGAAGGTCACGGTTTGGCGAACTGACCCGGTGGTGTAATCACCTCCGCGCCCAGATACGGCCGCAACACCTCCGGCACCACGACGCTCCCGTCAGCCTGCTGGTAGTTCTCGACGATCGCCACCCAGGTGCGTCCGATGGGCAGGCCGCTGCCGTTCAGGGTGTGGGCAAAGTCCGATTTGCCCCTCGCGTCCGGCTTGTAGCGGATCTCGGCCCGGCGGGCCTGGAAGGCTTCGCAGTTGGAGCACGAGGAGATTTCCTTGAACTCGCCCAGCCCCGGCAGCCATACCTCGATGTCGTAGGTTTTGGCCGACGAGAAGCCCATGTCTCCGGTGCACAGGGCCACCACGCGGTAGGGCAGGCCGAGGCGCTGGAGCAGGTCTTCGGCGTCGGCGGTCATCGATTCCAACTCGGCGTAGCTTTGGTCCGGCCGCGCGATCTTGACCATCTCCACCTTCTGGAACTGGTGCTGTCGGATGATCCCTCGCACGTCCCGCCCATACGACCCGGCCTCGCTGCGGAAGCAGGGCGTCCAGGCGGTGAGCTTGATCGGGAGCCGGTCGGTCGGGATCGTCTCCTTGCGGAACAGGTTGGTCAGCGGCACCTCGGCGGTGGGGATCAGCCAGAAGTCGTGATCCTGGCAGTGGAAGAGGTCCTCGCCGAACTTGGGCAACTGGCCGGTGCCGAACAGGCTCGCCGAGTTGACCATAAAGGGGGGCAGGACCTCGGTGTAGCCGTGCTCGCGGGTCTGGACGTCAAGGAAGAAATTCATCAGGGCCCGTTCGAGGCGCGCGCCGATTCCCCAGTACACGGCGAACCGCGCGCCGGTGATTTTGGCCGCGCGGTCGAAGTCCAGGATGCCGAGGGCGGGTCCGATTTCCCAATGGGGTTTCGGGGTGAAGGTCATGTCGCGGGGCGTGCCCCAGCGGCGCACCTCTACGTTGTCTTCGGCCGCGGCGCCCATCGGCACGGACTCGTGGGGGACGTTGGGGAGGGTTCGGAGGATCTCGTCGAGGGCCGTGTCGTGTTCCTTGGACTTCTCCTCGAGGACCTTGATCAGCTCGCCCAACTCGCGCAGCCGGGTCTGCTGTGCGGTGGTGTCCTGGCCCTCCCGGCGAAGGCGGCCGACCGCTTCGCTCCCGGCGTTGCGCTCGGCCTTCAGACGCTCGACTTCGGTGACGGCGGCCCGCCTTTCGCGGTCCATTTCCCGGAAGCGCTCCAGTCCGGCCGCCCCGCCCCGCTGGGCCAGCCGCCTTTCTACTGCCTCCAAGTTATTGCGCAAGTAGGTGAGATCTAGCATAGAAAGGGAACCCCTCCAGTGTAGCGGGAATCCGCCGTCTGCCGTCTTCTTCTGCAATAATGGGGGCGATGAAAACTTGGGCCTTTATGCTGGCAGGCGTCCTGGCGCTGCTCACCGCCTGCAGCCGCGGCACGAAGCTTGCAACCGAGCCGGCGGTCCGGCAGGCGCTGGAGCGCTACCTCGCTTCGCGCCCCAACCTGAACATGCAGGGTATGGACCTGCAGATCGCCGGCATCCAGTTTCGGGGCCAGCAGGCCCAGGTGGACGTGGTCTTCAAAGCCAAGGGCGGCGGCGAGACGCCGGGAGGTACTATGTCCATGCGCTACACCTTGAACCGGCGCGGGGACCGCTGGGAAGTGGAGCCGCAGTCATCCGCGCATGGCGGCGCGTCGCCCCCGACCGGCTCCGGCGCGCCCGTCGAGATGCCGCCGGGCCATCCTGCGGTGAAGAAACCATGAAGATCGCCGTCCTGGGCGGAGGGCCGGCGGGCTCTTTCGCTGCCGAATTGATCGCCGGCGCTGGATACTCGGTCGCCGTGTACGACGAGAAGCTGGCTTGGGAAAAGCCTTGCGGCGGCGGTCTCACCGCTAAGGCCCTGGAGCGCTATCCCTTCCTGGCTACGGACGGGACGCCGAAGCGGTTCATCGAGCGGGCCGTGCTGGTGGCCTCCAACGGCGCACGCGCCTGCCTGCGCCTGCGCCAGCCCCTGGTCATCTACTCGCGCAAGGTCCTCAATGGTCTGCTGCTCGACCGCGCGGCCCGCGCCGGCGCGGCGGTGGTGCAGGACCGCGTCACCGGCGCCGAGCGACGGGACAGCGGCTGGCGCCTGGAGGGCAAACAGGGTCACTACGAGGCCGACTTCTGCGTGGTCGCTACCGGCGCCCGCAACCCCCTGCGACGCCTGGGAACCGAGATCCAGCCCCGCGACGCCTACGTCGCCCTGGGCTACTACGTCCCCCGCCAGCAGGAGCATATTGAAATCCAGTTTCTAGAGCGCCTGGAGGGGTACGTCTGGGTCTTCCCCCGCACCGATCATCTCTCGGTCGGCATCTGCGGCAGGATCGACTCGGAGGGCACGCCGTCTTTGCGGCGGCGAGTGGAGCAGTGCATGGCCGAGCGCGGCATTCCCCTCGAGGGCTCGACGTTCTTCTGTCACCTGCTGCCGTCGCTGGCCCCCGAGAGCTTCGACCAGAACCGCGTGGCCGGGGACGGCTGGGCCGCCGTGGGCGACGCCGCCGGCCTGGTGGATCCTCTCACCGGCGAAGGTATTTACTATGCTCTGCGCTCCGCGGATCTGCTGGCCTCCTGCGTGCGCGAGGGCTGCGTCGACGAATACTCGAGTCGCGTCCAGTCCGACATCATGGCGGACCTGCGTTTGGGCGCCGTGATCAGCAAGCAGTTCTATCGCGACAACTTCCTGCTCGGTCCGGTCACCACCCGCATGGTGCAGTTCTGCCGGCGCAGCCCGACCTTTGAGCACCTCATGCAGGACCTCATCGCCGGCACCCAGGATTACCTGGGACTGAAGGCGCGCTTGTTGCGCCAGATCCGGGTGACGATTTGGGAGATCGCCGCGAGCTGCTGGCGCTCCCGCGATTCTCATGAACCATTCCAAGTCTCGAGCCCTGTTTGAGCGCGCCCTAAGGCGCATCCCCGGCGGGGTAAATTCGCCGGTGCGGGCGTATCGGGCGGTGGGAGGCGATCCGCCGTTCCTCGCGCGGGGCCAGGGCGCGCACGTGTTCGACGTCGACGGCAACGAGTACCTCGACTATGTCGGATCGTGGGGGCCGCTGCTGTTGGGGCATCGGCATCCGGCGATTATTGAAGCGCTGGAGCGCGCGCTGGAGATCGGGACCAGCTTCGGGGCGCCCACCGAGGCGGAGGTGGAGTTCGCCGAGCACATCCATCGGGCCATGCCGTCGGTCGAGATGGTGCGCCTGGTGAACTCGGGCACGGAGGCGGCGATGGCCGCCATCCGCGTGGCCCGGGGGTTCACCGGACGCGACCTGATCGTCAAGTTCGAGGGCTGTTACCACGGCCATACCGATTCGTTATTGGTAAAGGCCGGCTCGGGCGTGGCGACGTTCGGGATCGCCGATTCGGTCGGCGTTCCGGCGGCGTTTTCGGCCACTACCATCGCCCTGCCGTTCAACGCGCCCGAGGCTCTCGAAGAGGCCTTCCGCCGGCACGGCGACCGGATCGCCGGGGTCATCGTCGAGCCGGTGGTGGGGAACGCGGGGTGCCTCCCGCCGGCGCCGGACTTCCTGCCGCTGCTGCGCCGCGTGACCGAGCAGTACAGCGCGCTGCTGCTGTTCGACGAGGTGATGACCGGGTTCCGGCTGGCCTACGGCGGCGCGCAGCAGTTGTTCGGGATTCGTCCGGACCTGACCATTCTGGGCAAGGTGATTGGCGGTGGACTGCCGCTGGCCGCCTACGGCGGGCGCGCCGACATCATGAGCAAGGTCTCCCCGCTGGGGCCGGTCTACCAGGCCGGGACGCTCTCGGGGAATCCGCTGGCAGTGGCCGCGGGACTCGCGGCGCTGCAGTTCCTGGAGCGGCATCCGGAAATCTACCAGCAGCTCGAGGAGCGCACCGAACGCCTTTGCCAGGGGCTGGCGGGGCCGGGGTTCACGGTGAACCGGGTGGGGTCGATGTTCACCCTGTTCTTCACCCCGGGACCGGTGACCGACTACGAATCGGCCAAGAAGAGCGACACCGAGGCCTTCGCCCGCTATTTCCGCGCCATGCTGGAGAAGGGAATTTATCTGCCGCCCTCGCAATTCGAGGCCGCGTTTCTGTCGGCGGCCCACACCGCTGAAGATATTGATAAGACTATCGCAGCGGCCAGAACGTCGAGGTGACCGCTCCGGGCGCGCCGCCCTTGGAGTAGAACTCCACGGCGGTGTTGGCGTCGTTGGGAAAGACCAGGGCAGTGAACACCACGCGGCCATCTCCGGCGAATACTTCGACCGAGGACCGGTCCACGAAGATACGCAGCTTCAGCTCGCCGTTGGCGAGGGGGAGCAGGGCCCGGTAGCGGCGCGGAAATTGCGGGCTGAACGCAACTTGGCCGGACTTGGTGCGATCGAGGAAAATCTGGCCGGTGCGGGTGTCGTAGCCCACCCGCGTCTCCTGGAACTCGCCGGCCAGCAGTCGCCAGCCGACCTCGGTGGCCTGGCCCGGCCGAATAGTGGTCTGTAGCTCGAAGGTCCGGGCGGACCCGGGCTCGACCGGCTTCTCGCGGCGGCTCTCCAGGGCGGCGATGGGCTTCTGGGTGAGGCGAAGGCCCTCGGGGAAGGTCTGGAGGGCGAGCGTGCGGGGGATGGTCATCTGGCCGCGCCAGGGGCGTGTGGGGGTGAAGCGCGCGTAGAGCCAGTTGCTCATCCAGCCGAGCAGGACCGGTTGGGGCGCTTCGTTCCAGGTGAGGGCGCAGTAGCAGTCGGGGCCGTAGTCGAGCCAGAGGGTTCGGGCGGGGATATTGTCGTTGTGAAAGGTAGTGCCGTCGAAACGGCCGATGAAGTACTGCTCGCCCGACCCGCCGGAGAGGTGACCCGGGTTCAGCCCCACCTTCAGGACCCAGCGGGTGTTGGCGGCGTTGCCGTCGACGGGGAGCTCGAACAGGTCGGGACATTCCCAGGCGCCGCCCGTGGCTCCGGCGGGGCCGAAGTCGCTCAGCTTCTCCCAGCTCTTCAGGTCCGGGGAGGCGAACAGGCGCACCTGGCGTTCGCGGGGCAGCGCGATGGCCATGACCCAGCGTTTCTCCTTCTCGCGCCAGAAGACCTTGGGATCGCGGAAGTCGGGCAGGCCCGGGTCGAGGACGGGGTTGCCCGAGTAGCGGGTCCAGGAGCGGCCGCGGTCGTGGCTGAAGGCAAGGTTCTGGGTCTCGCGGCGGCGGTTGCGGTCCGCGTTCGGGGTGTGTCCGGTATAGACTGCTACGAGGCATGGCCGGCCGCCGTCGCAAAGGCCGCTGGTGGCGCGGTCGACCACGACGCTGCCGGTGAACACCATCACCCCGCGCTCTTCGCCCAGGGCCACGGGGAGCTGCTCCCAGCCGACCAGGTCGCGGCTTACGGCGTGTCCCCAGCTCATATGTCCCCACTGGTCGCCGAACGGATTGTGCTGGAAGAACAGGTGATACTCCCCGTCGAAGTAGACCAGGCCGGAGGGATCGTTGGTCCAGTTCTGCTGCGGGGAGAAATGGAATTGCGGGCGGAAGGATTCCGCGGCGGCGAGGGCGAGCCACGTCCAGGCTAGAAGGACCATAGCGGCGCCGGACGCCGGGTGGCGCGCCACAACGCCCGGCCGAAAACCAGCAGCATGGCCGCGAACACGGCCAGGCTGACACTGACCACGATCCGGCGCTTCTGCGGCGAGGCGTAGGCGACGCTGAGGGATTCCGGATCGGGGCCGGTGGTGAGGGTGACCTCCAGGTCGACGCGGGCGCGGCGTTTGGCTTCCTCCCGGTTATCGACTATTACAACATAGCCGCCGGGTTCGGCCAGCTTGGCCCGCACGTTGCCCGAGCGCTGGTAGGGGGTCGTTTGGAAGTTCTGGTGGGGCTGGCTCTCACGGAACTTGTCGAACTCGCCTTCCTTCTGCACGGTGACCCGCACGCCTTGAGATTCCTTGGGGGAGAGGACGTCGAACCGAACCTCCAGCCGCGCCTCCCCCGACTTGGAGGGGAACTCAAAGTACCGCCACTCGCCGGGGTCGATGTCGAAGCGGCTGTAGATGAGGGTGTCCTTGCGCCGGGCCGCCCCGACCGGGGGGGCCAGCGCCGCCAGCAGGAGTGCCGCCAGGAAACCGCGTAGCATATACTTGATTGTAGGCTGAACTATGCGCCCGCGCTGGCAAGCAACGCTCGAATGGACGGCGGCCCTGCTGCTCGCCGCCTTGTGGTTCGTCGCCGGACTCTGGAAGCTGAGCGACGTGACCGCCACCCAGGTCCGCATGACCCAGGCCCTGGTGCCGCACTCGCTAAGCCTCGCCGCGGCCCTGGGACTCGGGACAGTGGAGACTTTCGCCGGCCTGCTCCTGCTCGTGCCGGCCTGGCGGCGCTGGGGAGCGTGGCTCTCGGGGTTCCTGTTGGTGGTGTTCATGGCCTACATCGGCTACCATTACCGGGCTTTGACCGGGGCCGAGTGCAGTTGCTTCCCGTGGCTGAAGCGGGCCGTGGGACCGGTGTTTTTCTTCCAGGACGGCGCCTTGATCGCGTTGGCTTTCCTGGCCGGCTGGTGGACCGAGCCCCCGCGGCGGCTGCGTCCGGCGGTGGCGGCCCTGGCAGGGGTCGCAGTCGTAGCCGGCGCCATGTTCTCGCTCGGCGGGACGCAGGCCGCCGGGGCAGTGGGACCCGAAACCATCACGGTCGACGGGAAACCCCTCTCGCTGCGCCAGGGGAAGGTCTTTGTGTACTTCTTCAACCCGATGTGCCCACACTGCTTCCAGGCGGCCCAGACGATGTCCAAGATGACCTGGAACGCCACCGTGATCGGCGTACCGACCCAGGACCCCGACCTGGGGCCGGGATTCCTGCAGGATACAGGGTTCCGGGCGAAGCTCTCTCTGGACACCAAACCTCTGCGAGAAGCGTTTCCGTTTCAGGATGTGCCTTACGGGGTGGCGCTGGAAAACGGTCAGTTGCGGGAGAAGGTGGTCTTTTTTGAGGAGCCGGGGTTGGGGGAGGGGTTGCGGAAGATGGGGTTCGTCCGGTAATGAGGTTCTCGGTAAATCATAGTGCTATGCCACAACCCAGCCTAAAGGCAGTGCTTCGCGGCATGAAACAGCCCAGCCGGAGGCTAGCTATACCTAGGGCATAGGGCCGCGGCGCCTGTCCCAGGCCGGCCCGCCAATCCGCTTCGTGCTGCACCCGTACCCGGCCCCCAAGTGCTCCTCCAGCGGCCCATAGAGCGCGGCCTCCAGATGAGCAGAAGCTTCATTTTGAGGGTGCCGCGCTGCCGGGCGCCGCGAACAGGGCGACGCGATACTTCAACTCCAGAGGCCGGCCAGGCTGGAGGAAGTAGGGTTTCAGGCCGGGGAAGTTGACGCCGAGAAAGCCGTAGCCACGCAGGCACCAGCCGTTGGGAAAGCCGGGGTTCGCCGGATCGATATCGACGCGGGCGCCAGCGCGGCGACCCTGGAAGACGCCGGACAGTTCCGCCCAGGGGTGCGGGACGAGATTGGTATCCTTGGCTTCGGGGCCGGCGTCGGTGGTGATCGCCGTACCGGTTCGGGGAGCAAATCGGAAGGAGAGGCCGCCGTATCCTTTTTGCTGGTCGGGGGTACCGGCGATAAAGAGGGGTTGGTCCAGGGCCTCGATCCGGAGGGTGAGGTCGAGAAGGCGGCGGTTGTCGCGCGTGGGGTGGACCACGATTTCGACGGTCTCGCGGGCTACCTGGCGGCCGTCATCGAGGAACCAGCCGTTTTCGACGGCGAGGCGGGCGCGGTCGGGGCCGGCGTCGCGGGCGATCCAGCGGACGAAGCGCTGGCGGAGGTCGTCAATCTCCCAGAGGTTGTGGCGCCGGCCGTCGATCAGGACCACGGGCCACATCCAGGAGAGGCCGCGGTGGTGGTAGTGGTCCTTGGGGAAGTCGTCGGTGAGGACCGTGCCGTCGGGGGCGTAGAGGGGGTGGAGATAACAGGCGCGGCGCCGGGATTCGGGGACCCCGGGGGCGAGTTGCATGCCGTAGTTGTAGGTGAAGACGGGCCGGCCGCTTTCGGTGAGGTCGAGCTTGCCGGCGGCGGGGCGGTCCTGGAAGGCGAAGGCGGCGAGCAGCATTGGGGCGAGCAGCAGTGGGGCGATCATGCGCGGGCCTTTCGGAGGCGGTTTTCGTCGACCTCGACGCCCAGGCCAGGGCAGGTGGGGACTTCGATTTCGCCGTTCTTCACGGCCAGGGGACGGCGGAGCCAGGAGCCTTCCAAAAACTGCGGGCCGTTGAGGGCGGCGGGGTAGTTCAGGCCGTAGGCGGCGAAGAGCTGGAGGGAGGCGGCGAGGGAGACGTCGGGGTCGGTGAGGCCGCTGCCCAGGAACAGCAGCCCCGCCTCCTGGACGATTTCAATCTGGCGGCGGCAGTCCCAGAGCCCGGCGGTCCGGGCGGGCTTCATCGCGACGCCGTCGAGCAGGCCCAGCCGGATGAATTCGACCAGCTCGACCGAGGAGACGACGCCTTCGTCCATGATGATCGGGAGGGCGCCCTGTTTCTTGAGGTCGCGGAAGGCGGTGAGGCGGTTGGCGGCGACGGGCTGCTCGAGGACGTCGACACCGGCGGCGGCCAGCTTGGGTACGGTGGCCAGGGCGGTGGCGGGGTCGTAGCCGCCGTTGGCGTCGGCCCAGAGGAAGCCGTCGGGGACGAGCTTGCGGACGCGGCGGCACAGCTCCAGGTCGAACTTAGGATCGGGGGCCACCTTGACGTTGAAGTTCTTATAGCCGCGGGCCCGGCCCTGGGCGACCAGATCGTCGATTTCATCGAGGGTGCGGGGGTTGAGGGTCCAGCTCAGGGTAAGGCGGGGGAGAGGCTTGCGGCCCCAGCGCTCGGTGACGCTCTGGTTGCGGAGGCGGCCGCAGAGGTCGTGCAGGGCCAAGTCGAGACCGGCCTTGGCGATGGGCATGCCGGTGGAGAACGACGGCGAGATCGCCTTATTCATAACTTGGTGGGCGCCGGCGATGTCGAAGGGGTCGCGGCCCAGCAGGGGAGCAGTCAGGTACTTCTCGATCGTCGAGACCACCGATTCGGTGGTTTCATAGCTCCAGGTGGGCATGGGAACGCTCTGGCCCCAACCGGCGACGCCGTTTTCGCAGGTGATCTTGACGAAGACGCTGGGGCGCTCGGGTTTGGTGAAGAAGCGGAAGTGAGCGGTGACGGGGTAGGCGACCGGGAAGACCTCGACCTTCGTGATCGGGGGCGCCGGGGCGGCGGCCAGGGCGGCGGCTTGGAGGAGTTGGCGGCGGGTGAGGGTCACAGGATCAATTCTAAGCGTTCGCGGTTGAAGCGGACCTTGCGGCCGGTATCGAGGGCCGTGCCGGCCATGACACAGGCGACGGCGTGAGAGAAGCCGGCGTCGATGGAGGCGCGCGGGGTTTGGCGCGAGCGGACGCACTCCAGGAAGTTGTGCATGTGGGAGGTGACCGCCGGCGCGGCCTCGATGCGGGTGGACGCTTCGATGCGGTTGGGAAGTTTGGAGCCGGCCCCCGAGATGGTCCAGGCGTCGGCATCGAGGGTGCCGCGGGTGCCAAACCAGAAGTTGCGGTTGCCGGCTTCATTGGTGAGGCTCATGGCGAAGCTGACCAGGAAACCCTTGGGATAGTCGAGCAGGGCGTGGAAGACGTCGGAGGTTTCGCGGCCGTCCTTCCAGAGGTAGACGCCGCCGTTGGCGACGGCGCCGGCGGGGTAGGGGTCGTCCATGAACCAGTGCACGGTGTCGATGAAGTGGCACATCCACAGGCCGGCGATGCCGTTGGTGGTGTCGTGGAAGAGCTGCCACTCGCGGAACCGGCGGGCATCGAAGGGGCGCGGGGGGCGGTTGAAGAGGAAATGGTCCCAGGCGATATCGGAGGCGGGGATCTGGGTGTAGTCGCGCCGCCAGCGGGGCTCCTGGAAGTTGACGGAGATGTCGATGCGGGTGATTTGGCCCAGGACTCCGGAGCGCACGAGCTGGGCGGCGGCGATAAAGTGAGGGTCGGAGCGGCGCTGGGTGCCGATCTGGACCACGCGGTCGCTCTTCTTGACGGCCTGCCAGGCGGCCTTGGCCTCGCCGAAGTCGACGCCCATGGGTTTTTCGCAGTAGGTGTCCTTGCCGGCCTCGACGGCGTGCCGGAGCATGACGGAGTGGGCGAAATCGGGGGCAGCGATGAGGACGGCGTCAACCTCGCGCCAACCCAGAAGCTCGCGGTAGCTGACCGTGGTGCGCGGGGCCGTGCCCCAGGTCTTGGCGATGTAATCGGCGGCGCGCTCGCGGTTGGGACGGTAGATGTCGCACAGAGCGGTGACGGCGACGTTGAGGTCCTGGCAGGCGGCCACGTCGCGCAGCAGGGAGGAGCCACGGCCACCGGCGCCGATGATGCCGAGCGAGAGGCGGTCGTTGGCGCCGCGGGCCTGAGCGGCCAGGGTGGCGCCGAGGAAGATACGCCGGGAAAGAGTTTTCATGGGGGTCTGGCAAGCACGTGAGTTGCCAAACGAACTCATAGGTCTCGATGCTTACCTACGGCGGCTGCTGGGTACGGTGCTTTTACCACCTCCATGACGCCGGCAGGAAGCGGTGGGAGATCTGGGGACCCGGCCTTGAGACCGAGCAGAAGCCGTCGCCGCGGGGGTGGCAGCGATCACGACCAGGCACCGTGGCGACGGTAAGTTCTCATGTGGCTGCCGCCCCGGCGTCCTCCACCCCAAACGTCAACGCGCCGCCCTCCTCCTCCGTAAAGTCGATATGCAGCGTCTGGTTCGCCTGGACCTCCCCGGCCAGCAGACAGGTGGCCACCGGGGAGAGTACCAATTGCTGCATAGTACGACCGACCGGGCGGGCGCCATAGGCGGGGTCGTAGGATTGCTTGGCCAGGTAGGCCAGGGCAGCGGGGCTGACGGTTAGTGCGACGCTGCGCTCTTCGGCCAGGCGCTTGCGCAGCTTGCCCATGTGGACGCTGACAATGCGCTCGAGCTCGGGCTCGGCGAGCGAGTTGAAGCAGACGATCTGGCCGATGCGGTTGTAGAGCTCGGGGCGGAGGGTGGCCTTCACTACCTCCAGGATGACGTCTTTGCGCTTTTCCGCGTCGTCGGTGACTTCGATGGCTTCCCGGACGCCGAGGTTGCTGGTGAATGCGATCAGGGTGTTGGAGAAGTCGCAGAAGCGGCCTTTGGCATCGGTGAGGCGGCCTTCGTCCAGGACGCCCAGGAGGAGGTCGAGGACGCGAGGGTGGCCCTTCTCGACTTCGTCGAACAGGACGATAGAGTAGGGGTTGCGGCGGACGCTCTCGGTCAGGAAGCCGCCTTCGTCGGACCCCACCAGGCCGGCGCGGGAGCCGATGAGTCCGGCTACCGAGGACTGCTCCTGGTATTCGCCCATGTCGATGCGGATCAGGGAGTCGTCGTCGTCGAACAGGGCCTCGGCCAGGGCCTTGGCCAGCTCCGTCTTGCCTACGCCGGTGGGTCCTACAAATAGGAAGGAGTTGGGTTTGCGCTCGGGCTGCAGGCCGGCGCGCATGCGGCGGGCAGCTTCGGATACGGCGTGGACGGCCTCGTCCTGGCCGTAGACGCGGTCGCCGATGCGCTCCTCCATCTTGAGCAGGCGCTCGCGCTCGGATTCCAGCATGCGGTGGATGGGGATGCCGCAGCGGTCTCCGACCACTTCGGCGATGTGCTCGGCCTTGACCTCCTCGGGGATCATACCGCCCGCGGCTGCCACCTTGGTGAGCTGCTTCTCCAGGTCCTCGCGCTGCATCTCCAGAAATTTCAGCGAGCCGTAGCGGTACTCGGCGGCCTTCGCCACGTTGCCGGCCGCCTCGGCTTCCTGCAGCAGACGGGTCTGCTCTTCGATGGCCAGCTTGGTTTTCTGGAGGTTGTCGGCGGCGTCCTTTTGGGTCTTCCACTGTTCCACCAGGGCCGTGACCTTCGGCTCGAGTTCGGCGATCTCTTTTTCGAGCGTGGCCAGAGTCTTCTTGTCGGCGGCGGAGGAGGCGCGCTCCTTGATCGCTTCGTGCTGGGCCTTCTTGCGGATGAGGAGCCGCTCCTGCTCGTCGATCACGGTCGGCTTGGACTCCTTCTGCATGCGGATGCGGGCGGTGGCCTCGTCGACGATGTCAATGCCCTTGTCGGGGAAGTAGCGATTGCGGAGATAGCGGCGGGCCAGCTTGACGGCGGCAACCAACGCCTCCTCCGACAGCCGGACGCCGTGGTGCGCCTCGTAGCGCGGGCGGATGCCGCGGAGAATGAGCATCATGGCGTCGTCGTCGGGCTCCTCGACCTTGACCACGTCGAAGCGGCGGGCCAGGGCGCCGTCCTTCTCGATGCGTTCCCGGTACTCCTCAAAGGTAGTCGCCCCCACGCAGCGGAGCTCGCCGCGGGCGAGGGCGGGCTTGAGGATATTGGCGGCGTCCATGCCACCCTCGCTGCCGCCGGCGCCGACCAGGGTGTGGATCTCGTCGAGGAACAGGATGATCTCGCCTTTGCGCGCCCGGACCTCGTCGACCACGGCCTTGAGGCGCTCTTCGAACTCGCCCCGGTACTTGGCGCCGGCGACCATGGCGGTGAGGTCCAGGGCGATCACCTTGCACTTCTTCAGCGAGTCGGGGACGTCGCCTTGGGCGATGCGCTGGGCGAGGCCCTCGGCTACGGCGGTCTTACCCGTGCCGGGGTCGCCCACCAGACAGGGATTGCTCTTGGTCTTGCGCAGCAGGGTCTGGATGACGCGGCGGATCTCGTCGTCGCGCCCGACCACCGGCATCAGTTCGCCCGCAGCCGCGGCGGCGGTGAGGTCGCGGCCGAAGCGATCGAGCATCTTGGTGCCGGAGGGTTTGGGAGCGGCCGAGCCGGTGGAGGGCTTTTGGCCGAGGGTTTCGGCGGAGGCTTCGCGGGTCTCGACGGCCTTTTCGACGGTCTGCTTGGTGAGGCCGGCCTTGCGCAGGTCGCCCTTCATGTTCTCTTCGCTGTATTCCACGGCGGCGAGGACGAAGTCGATGGGCTCGGCCATTTCGACGCCGCGCTGCTCCATCTTGAGGAAGGCCTTTTCGAGGAGGTTGCGCAGCGGGCTGGAGGCGGTGGGACGGCGGCCGGGCTGGAGCTTGGCCGCGCCGTCGGCCTTGCCGAGGCTATCGGCGAGCGAGTCGAGCAGCGGACCGCAGGCGACGCCGGCCTTTTCCAGCATGGCGGCCAGCGGGCTCTCGTTCTCCAGCAGGACGAAGAGGACGTGGAAGGGGCTGATCTGGGCTTGCTGGCGTTGTTCGGCCAGCATGCGGGCGCGTTCTAAAGCGTCTTCGAGTTCATTAGAGATTTTGTCGAGGTTGATAGCCATAGGTTAGGGCTCGCTGGGTTGTGGTGTGGGGCGGCCCCCCCGGGCCGCGCCGGGCCCCCTGGCCCGGCCTTCCGCATTCCACAAAGCCGGCCGGGGGGCCGGCTGCGGCCCAGGGGGGCCGCCCCACATGTGGAGATGCACAGGAGAGGGGATGCCATGGTTAAATCCTACTCCAACCGGCGGCGGCGAGTGGGCGGCGGCGGGGGATCGTCGCTGCGGGGCCGTTGCGACTCCCAGGGTGCGGAAGCAGGACGCGGCTGGGCGGGTGGCGGCTCCTGCCCACGGGGACGGTCCAGAAGGTCTTCCGTGGCCACGCGCAGGCGCTGGACAGGTTGTGCCTGCGGGGGTGCGGCCACGGGCGGCGGAGCTTGCGCTTGGGAAGCGGGCGCACCGGAGGGCGCGCTGGCATAGAAGCGGTGCCGGATAAACAAGAGGGCGGTCCGAATGGGGTGGTAGGCGGGAAGGCCGACGCGGAGGTCGGTGATGGTGGGGACGTCCGGGGCGTCGAAGTCGAACTCGAAGTTGCGTTGCTCGACCGAGCGCGATTCGCAGGAGACGATGGCGGGCTGGCGGCGGAAGCCGGCCCCCTCGTTGATCTTGATCTCCACCGAGATTTTCGTTCCGGGCTCGAAGGTGGCGTTCTGCTCGCCTACCAGGATGAGGCGGTATTTCTCGCGCCCCTCCAGGTGCAGGTTGGCGAAGAACATGGTCAGCTCGTCGGCCTGGCCTTGTACGCGGGCGGGCTTGGCGGCCAGCTTGTACAGCACCTTGCCGCCGCGGTCGAAGACGAAATTCATGGCGTCGAGCGACGGGCTGATGCGGAAGTCGATGTACTTGCCCTCCAGGGCCTTCTCCAGGCGGTTGAGGGCGTTAAGCGAGGAGAGGGCCCCGCGGATCTCGACGGCCAGGTCCTCCTGCACCTCCCAGCGCCGGCGCGATCCCAGGACCTGCTTCTGCTGCTCCAGCAGGGTGATGAACTCGGTCTCGCCGGTCTCGATCATCTGCTCGAAATATTGGCGGACCGGGGGGCTGAGGTCCAGGTAGACGGCCGAGGAGTGGAAGAACTGGCGGAGGCGGCTGAAGAAGCGATCCGGGGTCTGGACCGGGTCGAGCGACTCGTAGATAGCCGTCTGAAGGGCGACGACCATGCGGCCGACGAATTCGAGGTTGTCCCGGTCGAGGTCGGTCTCGATGCCGCGCTCGGTGAACAGAGCCAGGTATTCCCGCATAGCCCGGTAGAGGGCGGTGTAGCGCTCGGCCAGTGTGGTGCCTTCGTCGAGGATCTTGCGCCAGCCGGCGGCCAGCTCGCTGTGGCTGACCAGCGAAGTGCAGGCGGGGATGTACTGGGCGTCCTTTTCGTATCCCGCGCCGTAGGAGGCGCGGCGCAGGCGGGCGACCGAGATGGCGTAAGGGATGCTGTCGGCGTGGACCCGCAAGGCGATCCGGTAGGACGGGCGGCGCTCCGTCTTCATCTGCGGGTTCAGCTCGTCCACCTGGCCATCGGCCACCTCCTTCTCGGTGGGATCGTAGATGACATAGATGGGGGACTCGGCAACGCCTTCCAGGTCCGGTTTGGGGAAGGCGCGGCGGACGGGGTGCTGCGGGTCGATGTCGATGATGCAGCCGGCGGGGGTAAGGCCGCGGCATTGGGTCACGGCGACGGAAAGGTTTTGGTCGTCTTCTTCCAGGGTGACAACAGGATCGTGCCGGACCGCGCCGCGCTCGGCTTCGGGGAGACGAGCGCCTCCGCCGACCAGTCCGAAGGCGGAGGTGCAGTAGCGGACGGCCCACAGCAGGGCCGAGTCGAAGTAGCGCTCCTGCCGCAGGAAGTGGTCCGGCGTGAGGAGCATGCCGTGTTCCCAGTTGACGGAACTCAGATAGATGTCGTCGTTGGAAGCCATAGATTTATACCGGTTGGAGACGGCCCAGGTGCGAATTGATACCCAGTCGCGCGTTCTCTTGCTCGAAGCCGAGGCGGGGGGCGCGCCGGGGGTCCAGGACGAACCAGCGGACCCGGATGTCCTGGTAGGAGGAGGCCGCCAGGTCCAGGACCTGGTTGAGCCGGCGGCGGGATTCGTCGGTTTGGAAATCGTAATAGGTATCGAGAGGGACGGGACCGAGCACCAGGGTGAGGCGGGCGAGGTCTTCGCGGCGGTCGCCGAGGATGGCGTCGACGCCGAGGCGGGAGAAGTCGGAGGCCAACAGGGACAAGTCCTTCTCGTCGACGTAGGTGAAGCCGCGACGCCGGCGGATCTCGTGCAGGGGCAGCCCCAGCAACAGATCGAGGGCCAGGCGGATGCCTTCCTCGCGGCCGGCGAGGCGGTGCAGACTGGGAAGAACCAGGGCGAGGTTGTACCACAGGTCCTGCGGCCAGTCTTCGGCGTTGAGGCCGAACAGGGCGATCCAGCGCTGGCAGGCGTTGTAGTCGTCGGGGCGAAGGTCAAACAGGCGCGCGCCCTGGCGGATCCAGTGGGCGGCCTTCTGGAGGGGGTCGTCGAAAGCCTCCACCAGTTCCTGGGTGCCGGGCTCCGCCTCGCCGCCCTTGTCCCACATGCCCACGGGGAGGTGATGAAAGTAGCCGAGACCGGAAACGGTGAGGATCACGTGGGCGTCGGGCGTGATGGGTTGGCCGGGCTTGGGGGTCTGTTCGACCACCCACCAGTCGGGGTAGCCGCGGCCGGTCATGCGCACGCTGATGCGGGCCGGGGAAATGCCTCGGGCGTCCAGGACCTCGAGGGCCGAGTCGAGGGTGTGGTGGAAGCCGTGAAAGGAGTGCGCGAAGTTGGGCATCACGGTGGTGGCGCTCATTTCCACACCAGCTCGAGCGATAGGTCGGTGTCGTAAAGGAAGCGGGTTCGCAGATGACCGGAGAGCTCTTGTTCGAGGACCCGGCCCTCGGCGGGAGGATCGAGGAATTCTTCCTTGTCGACCAGGCAGCGGACGCGCTGGACGCGGCGGAGGCCGGTCTCAGTGCGGTCCAGGCCCAGCGAGACGTCGGCGTCGAGGATGCGGCGGTCGAAGGCGCGGACGGCGGCGACCAGGTCCTGGCGGGTGACGATGCGGTCGCGCGACAGGATGGCGGTAGCGAAGCGGGCCTGGGCCTGCTGGAAGCCTTCCGTATCGTTCCCCCCGGCGGCGGCGGTGGGGTTGGAAACCCGCACTGCGGAAGCGCGTTTCAGAAATCCTTGGACCTTGCCGGGGCCCACCGAGTTGGCCAGGGCGCCCGAGGACACCCACAACCGGAGGTTGGCGTAGGACTCGGGGCGGTCGTCGGGATGGCGCGCGGGCCGAAGCTGGATGCGCCCGTTGTGGATGTTGTAACGGCCGACGTTCGGGTCGCTGGAGGGCTGGAATTCGGGGAGATACGCAGCCTTGGCCTCGCCGAAGATGGAGAGCGGGGCGACCAGGTACTTCGCCGTCCCCGCCTCGCGGCTGATAGGTATGGAGGTGCCGTGCTCCTCGAAGCGGACGGTTTCGTTGAAGCACTCGACGTTGGAGGCGCTCACCGCGTGCAGCCAGACGGAGGCGATGCCGGTATGGAGGTCGGCCACCCGCCGGGGGAAGGAGATGCGGAGCCAGGCGCGCGGCTGCTCGAAGACCTGCGGGGTAGCGCGGCCGAAGATCTTAGTGAGAGCCGGCTCCATGGCCTTCGGCATCTTGCAAACGAAGCGGCGCTCGGCGGGGACCTCGGGGAAGACGAAGCCACGTCCGGCGTAAAAGCCATCCGGCAGCTCGGGGACCTCGGCGTCGGACTCGCCGGCGGCAGCGGGGGCCTGCACGAGCCAATCCAGGGTCCGGATGCCGGCGTTGCGGCGGAGGGGGCGGAGGATACCTTGAGCGCCCATGGATCCGTCCGGGGACGCCAGGCACCAGGGCTCGTGCGGCAGGGCGCGGAGAATCGAGCCCGCGTCGGGACCCAGCTCGAAGAAGAACCCGAGGCGGCTGAGGTGCATCGCGGGCAGCTCTTCGAGGGCCAGAAAGAGCGCTGGGGTGGCGCCGAGGTTGATCTTGACCGGGTCGACGGCCGGGCGGGCGGCGGCGACGGCTTCCGGCATCTCGATGCCGGGCATAAGCTGCAGAGACCCGTCCTGATAGGTGGCGGCCAGGGCGAGACGCGCGCCCGAGGCGGCGATGGAGGCGTCGGTCGTGAAGGTGAGGCGCTCGCCGGACTGGGCTTCGCCGAGCAGCTCGGTGCCGGCGTCGATCAGCTCGGAGTCGCGATCGACCAGGAAGCGGACGATGGTCTGGGAGGCGCGGGCGGCGCGGCGCTCAATGCCCAGGCCGGCGATCAGCTCGTCGAGCAGGGCCAGGCGGATGCGCTCGGTGTCGGAGTAGAGCGTCTCGAGCTGGCCGGCGAAGGTGCGGAAGATGACGGCGAGGACCGGATCGGCGGTTTCGGCCGAGATGCCGAAGTCCTTCAGACGGCGGCGAAAGTCGTCGCGAAGCTTCTTGTCGATCTCGACGGCGGTGGCGCGAGCGTAAGCCATTTACACCTGCAGGGTGACGGTGTCGCCGCTGGGATCGGTGGAGGCCAGGGTCACGACGTAGGAATCTATGTCCCGGTTGGGGTGGGGCTCGGTGGTGATGGACTGCACCTTGTAGTGGGTGATGCCCAGGTCCTCTAAAGCGCGATTGATTTCCTGGACGGCCAGCTTGGGGCCGTCGGGCTTCATGCGCGCCTGCTCGAACAGGTCGCGGATGCCGAAGTGGGAGCTGCCGGCCCAAGCGCCGTGGGGCGTGGTGGCCATCACGCGCACTAATGCCAGAATCGCCTCGGGTTCTTCGCAACGGCGCAGGAAGGCGTTGTCGAGGCGAAGGGGAAAGGAAATGAACATGGGCGCGGGTTGGGTGTGGGGTGATGGGTAATGGGTGATGGGGGAGGCCAGCACCCAACGCCCAACACCCACGACCCGACTGGGTATGGGGTGATGGGTAATGGGTGATGGGGGAGGCCAACACCCACGACCCAAGACCCACGACCCGATTAGTTGCTCATCGTGATCTCTTTGAAGTTCGCCTGGTTGATGGCGGGCTCCAGATCCAGAATGAGGATGTGATTGATGGTGGAGGTGGGGTCGGCCGAGGGACCGCCGGTCTGGGGCGAGGCCATCGGCAACGGGTTGGAGGTCTCGAAGCGGCTGACCCACCCCTTGAAGCTGTACGAGCACAGGGCGTCCTCGTGGGAGTCGTCCTTCCAGAACTCGATCTTCACGTCCTTGATCTTTTCGCGGGTAACGACGTTGGAGAGGTCGAACAGTTTCTTGAGGGCGGAGTGGGGGAGGTTGGTGTCGTCGTGGAAATCGATCCATACCCGGATGGTGGTAGTGAGGCTCCCCATCTCGGGCATGCCCGCCCGGTCCTTCATGGTATTGAAGATGACCTGGGTGGAAATGGCGTCGAACTTGGTGCCATCGACGGTAACGGTGCTGCGATAGGGTGCGGCCATGGCTGTTTCTCCTTGTGAAGATTACTTGAAACCGAACAGCTTTCGGAACTTGGCAAAAACGGCTCCCACCACGCCGGGTGCGGCAGGCGGGGCTGTTGCGGGAGCAGGGTCGGCGGCGGTGACAGGCAGGGCCTCGCCCGGCCCAGTCCTCTGGAGAGCTTCAAACTTCTGGCCGCCGCCTCCGCTGACCTTGATTTCGGCGTTGCGTACGTATTCCTCCCGGGAAACCGCTTGGGGCGTGGGGCGGGAGGAACCCCGCGGGGAAAGGCTCAAGGGCTGGCCGGCGCCACGACTGCCGGAACCATAGATTGACATGCCTTCGGAACGGCGGGCCTTGGCCTCGTCTTCGGCGTCGCGCGCCGCCGATCCGGCCTGGATTTTCCGTGGCAGTTCCATATCCACCTCCCTCCCGCTGGGCGGGGTTACTTCTTTTCCTGACCGGGTTTCTTGAACTCGGGCACGTCGATCTTCAAGACGAAGGTCTCGGCGGGTCCGGTAGGCATCACGTTCAGGTTGATGTCGCAGATGCCCTGCATGCGCTTGTTGGAGTCCTTGTCCACGAACAGGTCGTAGCCGAGGATGGTGCCTTGCTCGACCTGCTCGTCGAGGAGACGCTTCAACGGCTTCTCGATCGACTCGTCCATGAACTCGCGGGTGAGCACCTGTCCGGCGACCTGCAGCAGGTAGTGGCGGCAGCAGCGCTCCAGGTAACGCAGAATGCGGTACGACGTGAAAAACTTGAGCACGCCGTAGGGGTCCTCGGCCTGGGTGCGGCAGCCGAAGAAGCAGAGATGGTTATCGGCGTCGCGGATGATGGGGATGAGCTGGCGCTCCATGGAGAGGTGCTCCATCTCGCCGATCAGGGGCTCCACGCGGCACTTCTCGGACCCGCCGATCTGGCCGAAGCGCGAGCCAACCGGGCCCTGGGCGATGCCCTGGGCGTCATCGGCGCGGGCCACCGCGCCGGCGAAGACCAGCGAGGGCGGACCGTAGAGGTCGTCGCCGCCGTCGATGCCTTTCTCGAACCAGTGGGCGGCGCGGAGCTGCAAGTAGCCCATGGTGATGACGTCGGCGGCGGCGCGGTCCTCGGGACGCTTCATGAACTCGTACTTGCCGCCGGGCAGGAAGTTGCGCTCCACGTTCTTGAAGGATTTTTCGTCGTCCAGGTCGCCGACCAGGAGCATGCCCCAGGCGTTGGCGATGTCCTCGAACTTCTCGCGGACCGGCTGCGGGATGTAGCCGGGGATGACCACGTTGCAGATGTCGTCGCGAAAGTTGAAGTTGTCGTTGCGCTTGACCACGAAGTTCTCGAACGCCGCCACCGACATGGAGAAGACGTCCTTCATGGCCTTGGCGTCGGCATTGAAGATGTACAGCTCCACCGGCTTGCGGACCTTGCCGTCGGGCACCTTGCTGTTCTCGAAGAACAGCATCAGCTCCCGGTAGCTGCGCTCCAGCGGCCGGATCTGCTGGAAGATCTGAGCCAGGAGCTGGTCGCGGATGCCTTCGGCCTTGTCAATCTGATCCTGGATTTTCTTGACGCTGGCCTCGTAGGAATCCTCGGGACTGAGGAGCTTCTCGAAGTCCATGAGCTGGCCGAGGAAATCCCGGGCCGACTGCGGGGTGAAGATGCTGGAGATGTCGCGGCTCTCGTCGATCAGACCGGGATGCAGGTCGGCGAAAATGTCCTGGAGCAGCTCGCGGGCCGGGCTTTCGCCGAAAATTTCGGCGGTGGTGCGGGTGAGGACTTGGTCGGCCATTAGGCTTTCCCTCCTTTGGAGGCGATGTTCTCGAGCGCGCCGCGCAGCTTACCGAGCGCGGCGATGATCTCCTGGCGCTGGTTGGGGCTGTTCCAGGCGCGGCGGACCGTGGGCAGCTTCCAGCGGTCCTTGAGCCGGTACACCAGGTCGATGTTGTTCTTCAGGTCGGCCAGGTCGTTGCGCAGGTAGGTGACGTTGCCGTCGGCGTCCTTTACTTCCTGGCGCTTCTGCAGGTTCTCAGGATCGAAGTCCTTGATGCTGCGGAAGCGGAGGTCGGCCTTGAACTCGGTCTCGTCGGGGCCGGCGTAGCCCTTGAAGTTGAGCTTCGGCTGGAACTTCTCGAAAGCATCCTGGGCGTTTTCAATCTTGGTGGGTTCTTCGTTCTCCGAGCCGACTTCCTGCCCGACGCGCTCGAGGCTCATGGGCATCATGGCGGCGCAGGTGGAAGTGGGAACCTTGCGTACGGCCGGCGTAACACCTTTTCGGATTACTTTGACAAGCGGCATAGGGGTGGATTACCTCCTTGCTATTTTACTCCTGTTTGGCGGTTACTCGTCTCTGGACCTCCTGCCTTCCAGGCGAGTGCGGGTACCCATGTCTGGACGGGGGCGGACGATGGTGGGGTCGGCGGCGCCGCGCTCGGGTATGCTGCGGTGGCCGGTCGGCGCGGTGAAGCCGGGCGGGGTGGTGCGGGTGGCGCCGGGGGGGCCGCCCGAGGGGCCGGTGGACCGGCGCGAAACCATGGTCTGGCCGCCGGACCACTTGCGCCCGGAGGCCCGCACCGGCATGTCGCCAATATACTGATCCGGCCAAGCCAGGCGCGGGATCCAGAACCACAAGATCAGAATGGTGACCCCCACCGAGACAAAGACCAGCAGGGGACGCACGATGGTCCACCAGTCGGATTCCGTATCCCGGACATCGGGGCGGCTGATTTCCTTCAGCTCCCGGCCGTCGCAATTGCCCTCGAACAGGGGCAGGCCTATCTGGGGCGCAGACCACATCGCCTCGTTGGACGGGATCTCCTGGCCGGACGGCAGTTTGAGGGTCATGTTGACGCGGATGGTTCGGCCGGCCAGGGAAGCGCGGTCCTTCCAAGGGGATTTGAAGGTGGCCTGGATGCGATTCACCAGGAGCTTGCGGGCGAACGAGAAGACCCCCTTGAGGCTTTCGGAGTCGGAAACCAGGTGGAACTGGGTGCCGAGCTGCTTCATGGCGGCCTCGTCGATCGACTTGCTGTCGCCCAGGCCCACGGCGATCACCTGCAGGCCGGAGGCCTTCACTTTCCTGGCCACCGCCTGAAGTCCTTCCGGGCCGGTTAGCAATCCCGTATCGTCGCCGCGCTGGATGTCGTTCTTGCCGTCGGTCAGCAGGATCATCAGGACTTCGGGCGAGCCCTGGGCGCGGGCCAACTGCTCGGCCATCACGTCGAGTCCGGTGTCCACCGCGGAGTAGAGGGCGGTGTTGCCATTGGAAGGCGGGACCGGGAGGGTGTGAACCTGGCGGCGGGCTTCTTCGGCGGTGGACGCGAAGACGGCGCCGCGGATGCGCGGGATCACGTTGTGGCTCTCGAAGGGCACCACGGCCACGCGGTCAGCGCCGCTTTCGAAGCCTTCCAGGAACTGCAGGGCGGCGGCTTTGGCGGCGGCGTAGCGGGACTGGCCGTTGCCCATCAGTTGGTTCATGCTGCCGCTCACGTCGATGACCACCAGGGCCAGCCGGCTGCGAACACTGGCGCCGGGGCCGCCAGCGGCGGTCGCGTAAAACGGCGTGATTTCCACCTGATCGGCCTGGACGGTGAGGCTCTTGGCCAGTTGGGCCGGCAGAGCGGGGGAAAAGGGGTTGCCCTGGGCGTCCAGAATATTGGCCTTCAGGCGGAAACACGGGACCGAGGAAGAGGAGGAAGAGGGAGAGCAGTCCACCAGCCGGACCTTGTCAAAGAAGACCAGCCGCGCGTTTTGGGCCACGCCCGGCACCGCCCAGCATAGGACCAGGAGGCACCACCGAGCCGCGACCGTAAGGCAGCGGTGGGCCCGCCATAACCGTTCATCCGGCGGTGGTGCGTATTCTGACACTAGCCCGACTTCCTCCTCGTAACGAACCGGAGCGCCGTCCGGCCAATCAGGATATCGTCGGAATCGCGCAGTTGATGGCTGGTGGTGACGGTCTTCCCTCCGACTTTCAACACAAACTTGGCCAAGCCGGCGGGACCCGAGGCGTCGGGATGCCGGGCGATGTAGAAGGCCCCCTCGCGGCCGAACAGGGTGGCGTGGCGAGCGCCGATCGCGGCGTCGGGGATGAAGATCTCCACGTCGGGCCGGTAGCGGGTCTTGCTCAGATCCTGGGATTGGCTGCCGATCGTATAGGAATCTCCTTGCTGCAATTCCCATTCTTTGTGCGACGCGCCAAACTTGCTTTGAGCCCGCGCGTCCCCGCTGCTGATAAATTGTAGCACGCCGTCGCGCAGCAGGATGGGGGCGAGGGTGATGCCGAAAGTGATGCCTACGCCGGTCAGGACGAAGCTCAGGGCCTGGGAAAGATCCGGGATGCGGCTCCCCAGTCCGGCGAAAAGCAGTCCCCCCAGGGCCCCGCCCAGCAGTCCTCCGGCGAACGCATGCGCCGCCCGCGCGCTGTTCACGGTAACCCAGCGGAGTCCCACGCCCAGTCCGATCAGGGAGCCGGCCAGCATCCAGACGATCACGCGGGTCAGGATGGGGGCCTGGGTCTGGAGATTGTTGGTGATAGGGACCTGGATGAGCCCTGCCACCAGTCCGGCGAACAGGCCGATCAGCGTTCCGGAAATCACCCACCGCGGCATCACCCGGCTCCCCGACCAGCGATCGGTGAAGGCCACGCTCATGCCGCCGATGAACGCGCCCAGGATGGTGGCCGAAATGAGGTCGGGCAGCCACGGCATGTCCGAAGAGGAAAGGGCAATCGAGATCAGGGCTACCAGACCCCAGGAGAACAGTCCCGCCAGACTGCCTACCAGCGACATGAAGTAGAGGGTCTGATACAGGCTCATAGGCCGACGAGATGCAGCGGTGAGCCAGTATAACATCGGATCGTTGCTAGTAGGTGCTAGAATCGGGGCGGTGGTGAAAGACTGGAACGTGGTGGTGGTGGGAGTGGGGGCCTTAGGGAATGCGGTGGTCCAGAACCTGGGGCTGATCGGGGTGCGGAGGGTGGTGGTGGTGGATCCGGATGTGGTGGAGGAGCGGAACCTGGACAGTTCGGTGCTGCTGCGCGAGGAAGGGGCGGTAGGGAGAAATAAAGCCCTGGTCATGGCGGAGGCGGCCGGCCGGGTGTTCCCCCGGACCGAGTGGGTGGGGATGGATCGGGAGATTGCCGATGTCGGGTTCCGGGTGGTGGCCGAGGCCGATGTCGTTTTTGGGTGCGTGGATAGCGAACTGGCGCGGCTGGAGCTGGCCTATATCGGGACGAAGCTGGACAAGCCGGTCTGCGACGGCGGCTTGGGCGCGCCGGATTATTGGCATGGGCGGGCGAGCTGGTTTCCGGGACGGAGCGCCGCCTGCTACGGGTGTGGACTGACGGCCGAGAAGCGGCGGGAGCTGCTTACCACCTGGGATTCTCCGGTGCGGGCGTGCTGGACGGCAGAGGAAGCGCCGGTGCGGTCGAGTACGCCGACCATGGCTGCCCTGGTGGGGGCGATGCAGGTGGACCTGGGGTTGCGCGGGGGTGAAAGCAGTGGCCAGTGGCCAGTGGCCTGTGGCCAGTGGGGAGGGGGTGGTGGGCAGCCGCCGGAGGCCGTCGGCTTCGAGGTCTGGCTGGAGCCGCAGCCGAAGATGGAGAAGATCGGACTGCGGCAGAGCGAAGCCTGCCCGTTTCACGGGGGCGAGGAGCGGCTGGTGGAGGCCACTGGGGACAGGGTGGGGAACTTGTTGGCCGGAGACGGTGAGCCGGTGCTGGTACTGGACTGGCCCGTCTGCGTAGAGGCGGAGTGCCTGGACTGTCACAAGAGATGGCGTCCCAGACGCCGGGTAGGGTGGTTGCGGCGGCGGGGGGCGTGTCCGGAATGCGGGTCGCGGCAGGTGAGGGACCTGGAGACCCTCACGCGGGTGGATCGGGGGAGTGTGTGGGCGTCGGCAAGCTTGGCGGAGCTGGGGCTGCCGGAGGCTCACTTGCATACGGTACGGTTCGAGACGGAACCATGAACACGCGGGAATTCGTAATAGCGGCGGCGGGATGGTTTTTGCTGGCGGTGTTGCAGTTGCTGGCGGCGCTGGCGGGACCGGTGTGGGCGGTGGTGGGAGCCCTGGCGGTGGGGCTGTTGTCGTTCGGGATCTGGCGCCTGTTTCACGTGACGTTCGAAAGCGGGTGGGCGCCCGTACTGCTGGTGGGGACCGCGAGCGCCGTGGGGGTGGGCTTGGGGTACCTCAGCGCGCCGGACTGGACGGTGTGGCTGGGGCCTCCGGTAGCGGTGGTGGCGGTGGGCCTGGTGCTGTTGATCCAGCGCGGGGGCGCAAAAAAGTGCGGATTGTGCAGCCGGCGCCTGGGGGAGGTGGCCTTGTCCTGCCCGCGGTGCGGGCTGGTGGTGTGTGATTCGGGGTGCTGGGTCCATGAACACTGCCGCTGCAAGCTGTGCGAAGATAATCGAGTCCCCATCTTTCCGCCGGAGGGAAGATGGTGGGACCAGCGCCTGGGGCCCCGTATGCGGCAGGGACGCTGCCAGTTGTGCCTGGCCGAAGCGGCGAATGCGGATCTGCGCCCGTGCCGTCACTGCGGGCGGCCCCAGTGCCGGCCGTGCTGGGATTTCAATAACGGCCAGTGCAGCCGCTGCCAGTGGGTGGTGGACGCGCTGCCGGAGGCGTTGCAGATGTATATGGGCCAAGGCAATGGCTAAGTATCAGATCTATTTCGACACCGTGCGCGGGGAGACCCGCTACAACGTCGACATCGACGACGAGGAGACCCTGGACCAGGTGCTGGAGGAGATCCTCTACGACCTGCGGGAGCGCGGCGACGTGCTCCAGGGCGATGGGGAGCCGCAGGTGGTGTGGAACGGGCTGTCTCTCGATTTCGCCCAGCCGCTGCCGCCGCAGGGGGTGCGGGCGAACGACGTACTGCGGGTGTCCACCGTGGCCACGCATGGGTGAAGGCAGCGGTCAGTGGCCAGCGGCCAGCGGCCAGCGGGGAGGGCGCGGTGGACAGCCGACGCTCTATGAGCGGCGCGTGGACGAAGAGTGGAAGCTGCTCCAGAAGCTGGCCGAGCGGAATCCCGGGGTGGTCCAGGTAGTGGGCCGGCGGCGGCTGGCCGACGGGGATCTCTTTGAGGTGGCGCTGCATCAGACGGCGGGGATCGTAGGCTGGCGGGGAACCGAGCCGATGCTGGAACGGAGCCACCGGGTACGGTTGCGCTTCCCGCGTTTCTTCCCGGCAGTACCGCTCGAGGCCACTCTCGCGACTCCGGTATTTCATCCCAACGTGGATCCCCGGAACGGGTTCGTGTGTCTGTGGACCCGCACTTCGCCGGGCGACACCGTTATGGAGGCGCTGCGGCGGCTCCAGCGCATCGTGGCTTGGGCGGCGGTGAATAACGCGGCCGAGCACGTCATGCAACCCGAAGCGGCGCGCTGGGGCCAGGAGAACGGGGAGCGGGCGCGGCTGGAATTTACACCCCTGGTGGAGACCGCGGAGTTCAAGCTGGAACGGGATTACGCAGAACGTAAGGGGAGGCGCCAGAGGTTGGACACCGAACCGCATGGCCTCGATGAAGATTGTGGGGCGGCCCCCCCTGACCCGGCCGGATTTCGTTAGGTGCACCAAGCCGGCCAGGGGCCGGCTGCGAGGGCCCCCCCAATCGGTGCCTCTACTCTACCGTGCACTTCACCGGCTGTTCGATCAGCTTGGGCGTCTTCTCCGCCGTTAGGACCATCAGACTGTACCGGCCCGGCTTCACCTTGTCCGGTATCTTCACCTTGACCGACTCCGCCGCCTGCTGCGTCACCTGCAGCTTGAAGTCGGTCTTTCCATCGGTGAGGTAGACTTCCTTGACAAATTTGGCGTCGAGGTTCTCCCCGCTAACGGTGAGCTCGTCACCCACTTTGCCGCTCGCCGGCTCCACGCTCTTCATCCGCGGCGACTCCTGCGCGCAGGCCAAGGCGGCCAGCGCGGCGGCACACAGAATAAGCCGTTTCACCCTTCTCATCGGTCGGCCTCCTTCTGAGACTACCCCATACTATGCTGGGGCACCGGGAAATGCAAGTGTGGTACAGTGGCGTACTTCATGCGCCCCAATCGCGTCAAACAACTGCTCCAGGAGGGCCAGACGGTGTGGGGTACTGGCCTGGGCCAGTTCCGCTCGGCCGAAGTTCCCCGCCTCTACGCCGCCGCCGGCCTGGACTGGACCTTCATCGACACCGAGCACGGCAACTACGATCTGGAGACCGTCCAGGACATCATCCGCACCTCCCTGCTCACGCCCCTCACCCCCATCGTGCGGGTCGGCGACTTGCAGTACTCGCTGGTGGCGCGCGCCCTCGACGTCGGGGCCGAGGGCGTCATCTTCCCCCGCGTCGAGTCGCCCGACCTGCTGGAGCGCGCCATCTCCTGGACCAAGTTTCCGCCCCGAGGCGTCCGTGGCTACGGTCTCACCATCCCCCAGATCGGCTACCAGCAGGCCGGCTTCGACGAGATCATCCGGCACATGAACGATAACGTCCTGGTGGTGCTCCAGATCGAGACCCAGACCGCCCTGGACCGCTGCGACGACCTGCTCTCGGTTCCGGGCGTCGACATTGTCATGGTGGGTCCGGCCGATCTCAGCATCTCTTTAGGCGTCCCCGGCCAATTCGACCACCCCAAGATGATCGAGGCCATTACCGGCGTGATCGAGTGCTGCCGCCGGCACAAAATCTTCCCGGGTATTCAGACTCGCGCCATCCCCATGGCCCGCTTCTGGGCCCAGCAGGGTATGCGCTTCGTGGGCTGCGGGAACGATTGGGCCTTCCTCTGGGAGAAAGTCCGTGACACCGTTAAGGAACTGCGCGCCTAAGATCCTTGCTTTCCTTCTTGGCGGCGCGCTGCTCTACGGCGCCAACGCCGACCTCCTGCTGTACAACGGCAAAATCGTCACGGTGGACCCCAAGTTCACCATCGCCCAAGCCGTGGCTATCAAGAACGGCCGGATTACCAAGGTGGGCGATACGAAGGCTGTTTTCTCCACCGAGAACGGCCCGCGCACCAAGCGCGTTGACCTCCAGGGCCGTACCGTCCTGCCCGGGCTGGTCGATAGCCACGTCCACCCGCTGGGCGCCGGTCTGAGCGAGTTTCGCGGAGCGCTCCCGCCGCTCGACTCCTTCGCCGCCGTCCAGAGCTTCATCCGCGAACGCCTGAAGACCACGCCGCCGGGCAACTGGATCATCGTCCCGCGCACCTTCCCCACCCGCCTGGCCGAGCTGCGGATGCCCACGCGCGAGTTGCTGGATGTCGCCACCCAGCATCCGGTCCTGTTCGATGCCAGCTACACGGTGGTGGTCAATTCCTACGCCCTGAAGATGTGCGGCATCACCCGCACTACGGCCAATCCTCCCAACGGCCAGATCGTGAAGGACGCTGGCGGCGAGCCCAACGGCATCCTCAAGAACGCCATGTCGCTGCTGAAGGACTTCAACCGCCAGGAAGGCTTCACCGAAGAGGAACGCCTCCAGGCCCTGGAACAGCAGCTCCGCCGCTATGTCGAGGCCGGACTCACCGCGATCAGCGACCGGGCGGTCACGCCGGCCGAGATAGCGATGTACGACAAGCTCAAGGCCCAGGGACGGCTGCCGATCCGGTCCGTGCTGACCTGGCGGATCGACGCCTCGCGCCCCATCGAGGAGATTACCCGCCAGATCCGCACCGCTCCCTACGCCACCGGCAAAGGGGACGCGTGGTTGAAGTTCGGCGCCCTGAAAGTCACGCTGGACGGCGGCATGACCATCGGCACCGCCTACCAGCGCGAGCCGTACGGACCCTTCGGCCGCCAGATCTACGGCCACACCGACCCCAAGGACCGCGGCCAACTCTTCATCCCGCCCGACAAGCTGGCGGCCATCTTCCGCGCCGCCCACGTAAAGGGCTGGCAGATCACCGCCCACGATCAAGGCGGCGGCGCCATCGACGCTTTCCTCGACGCCATCGAAGCGGCCGACCGCGACCGTCCCATCGCCAACTCCCGCTCCCACCTGATGCACGCCAGCTTTCAGAGTCCGCAGGCCATCGCCCGCGCCAAGAAACTCGGCCTCCTCATCGACGCCCAGTCCCCGTGGCTCTACTACGACGGCCCGGCGCTGGAGAAGGTCTTCACCTACGACGGCATGCGCCACTTCTACCCGGTCCGCGCCTACCTCGATGCCGGACTGCTAGTGGCCGGCGGCAGCGACCACATGATCGGCCACGACAAGAACCGCTCGGTCAACCCCTACAACCCCTTCCTCCAGATGTGGATCGCCATCACCCGCCAGACCAGCCGCGGCGCGGTCCTGGTCCCCGACGAGAAAGTCACCCGCGAGGAAGCCCTCAAAATGCACACCACCTGGGCCGCCTACATGCAGTTCGCCGAAGAGCAGCGCGGCACGATCGAGCCCGGCAAACTGGCCGACCTGGTGGTCATCGACCGCGACTACCTCACCTGTCCGGAGGACGAGATCAAGGCGATCGAGCCGGTCACGGTGATCCTGGACGGGAAGGTGGTCTACCCAAGGTCATAGTTAGACCGCCGGGGAGGCGAAGAGGAGACCTCCTCGAGTTTGCAGACTGGCCTCGAGTCTGAGAAAGATTGGAATCGACGCCTGGTACGCTGTGCCCAGTCGCCACCCGCACAGAACAAAAGGTACTGCACTGAGTGTGGGACGGAGACGATACCAACCTGTCCCGATTTGTAGCGCATCGATAAGGGGGTACTACCACGTTCCAGACAATACATCGTTCACGGAGGCGCCGCCGCCGACCTTCTGCGAGAATTACGGCGCCGCTTTTCCGTATACCCGAAACTGCGTAGTCAGTCTAGAGACCACGCGGCGAGCGTAGGCGCCGGAGAGGAATACGGGATCGAAGGGGCGCGCTCCGAGCAAGGGGAGATCCCAGGAGTGTTGGTGGCGGCGGGCCTGCCAGAAGCCGCCGAGGAGGCCGGTGGACGAACGGGAGTAGCCGATGCGACCGTAGAGAGCGCCGGTTTCCAGAGCGAAGTGGCGCGGGAGCCGGCGGCCGGGCCGAAGTCACACCGATCTGGTATATGGCGTACACGAATACCGGTTGGTGGTGAGGCGGGAGCCGGAGCAGATGGGGCTGCCATTGGTGTAGGGCCGGTCTTCGCGGTGGTAGTCGGGGCCGGCGTCGAGGGAGCCGGCGAAGCAGACTCCACCCTTGACGCCGATGGAGACGGATGGGGCGACCAGCGGGACAGCGATCAGGAGGAAGGCCGAACGGCGCATGTCAAGGGAATACGCTGCGCCGGCCGGAACGGTTATTGGCCGATAATGTCGTAGGTGGTACTGCCTTCCACCCGAACCTTGGAGTAAACCTTCACCCACTCCTGGTGGGCCGGATGCGCCTCGTAGGTCTTGAGGGCGGCCGCGTCGGCCATCTCCATGCAGACCCCGTACTCGCGAACCTCGCGGTTCGTCGTCCCCGGGACGTTCTTCTCGCCGGCGCGGAGCCTCGTACCGGTGGCGTCGTCGACGCTGAACTGGCCCAGCGCGGAGCGAAGCTTGCCGTGCCAGACGCGGCTGACCACCCCGGGCATCTTCTTCGGCAAGGCGTCGGTGGCTGCCTGGAAGGCCTTCCAGTCGGCCGGAGTCGCCTCTTTGACGGTGGTGAAGGCGAAGCAATGCATGAGCTTCTTCTCGCCGGCCGAAAGAACGCCGGTCAGGAGTATCAGACTTCCGATGACGAGCAATGGGCGCATACTATAATTGTATCGGATTCCGCATCCGGCCGACCGTCAAACCCGTATAGTGGAATGAGGAACGCTTACCCATGGTGACCTTGGCGTTGCCCGCAGCCGGACTGTTGGAGCGGCTGCGGCGGCGTGACTCGCAGGCCATGGCCCAGCTCTACGACCAGTACGGGCGGGCCGTCTACTCGCTGATCTATCGGATCGTGCAGGACACCGGGGTGGCCGAGGACTTGGCGCAGGAGACCTTTCTGCGGGTATGGAACCAGGCGGGCGCGTTCGATCCGGAGAGAGGCTCGGCGGCCGCGTGGATCCTGACGGTGGCGCGGAACCGGGCGATCGACTGGAAGCGGTCGGCGGCGGGCAAGGCCGAGCGCGCCTTATGGGAGGTATACGACGACGAACGGCTGGGCCAGCCCGCGGACTTCGAGAAACAACTGATCACCGCCGACCAGGCCGAGCGGGTGCACCGGGCCATGGACAAGCTCACCGACAAGCAACGGGCGGTGATCGAGCTGGCGTATTTTGAGGGCTTGACCCAGTCGGAGATGGCGGAGCGGACCGGTCAGCCGCTGGGCACCATCAAGACCTGGGTGCGAAGTGCC
>JBGOUV010000402.1:0-6127 GCA_041477815.1 Terriglobia bacterium
CTCGACGCGGCGCAGGTAGGTTGCGGTGCAGATGAGGAGGACAAAGTCCGCGTCGCGGATCTGGCGGTCCATCCAGCGGGGCCAGCCTTCGGGCGGGAACTCCTCGTACTGGTCCAGCATCGCGTCGATGCCGCCGGCGCGGAGGCGGTCGGCGAGAGCCAGGACCCGGTCGCGGTGGTCCGGGGAGTCGTGGCTATAACTGAGGAACACCTTGGTGGGGACACCCACAGGCAGTATAGTAGCAATAATCGCTACTAGCGCAGCAGATCCAGGCGCTTCAGATCGGCTTCGGTCCAGCGAGCCTGATCTTCGATCATCCGTTTGAGTGTTTTGGGCGGGAAGGTGGCGCCTGAGTGGTGAAACGAGACGGTAACCCGACGGCCGTCCGCATGGCAGTAGTGCTGGTGAGAACCGGCCTGACGATCCAGGAGAAAGCCATCGCGAAGAAGCGCCCGGATCAGTTCGCGCGCGGTAAGACTCCGCAGGCGCGCGTGGGGAATGGCCATCGCTCAGACGGTAACAACCACCTGGGACTCGCTGGGGATTGCATCCCGGCCGGCAGCATCCTGGGGCACCGGATCGCCGTGCTCAAGCAGGCTCTCCACCACCATCTTGACCACTTCCTCAATGTGGCGCAATGCTTCTTCCGGGGAAGTCCCCCAGGTAGACCCGCCTTGCCTCAGGAGCGCCGGGCAGTAAGCCGACCAAGATTCTCCGTCAGGTTCAACGACCACGCGAAAAATATAGGTTCTTCCGCCGGCGCCGCTGCTGACGGAAGAATGCGTCTGTGCCATAAGCTCCAACCGCAGTATAGCACCGCTGCACGTGCCCATTGTTGCTGAGTCTTAGCCCGACCGGCTCGGGAAGTGGGCAAACAGCGAGTGAGGTAGTAGATCGGGTTGGAACAGTTCCGCCCGCATGGTCTGGACCGCCGAGCCGACCACCGGCCGAAAGCTCATCTGCGAGAGGATGTCCTCCTCCACCGAGAGCCCCGGCGCCACCTCCACCAGCTCGACGCCCGCCGCAGTCAGCCGGAACACGGCGCACTCGGTGACATAGAGGACCTCGTGCCCGTCGGCCAGCGCCCGAGGACCGCTAAAAGTCACCTGCTTCACGCGCGGGACGAACTTCGGCAGACCTCGCGACACCACGCGCAGGCGGCCGCCGTCGAGCTCGACTTTGGCGCGGGCGGCGAGGGTTCCGCAGAAGACCAGCCGCCGGGCCTTTTGGGCGATGTCGATGAAGCCGCCGGTGCCGATGATGGCCGACTCGATGCGGCTCACGTTGACGTTGCCCTCGGCGTCGACTTCGGCGAAGCCAAGCAGCGCGAGGTCCACGCCGCGGCCGTGATAGAAGTTGAACTGGTGGCGGGTCTCGATGATCGAAGTGCTGTTGTAGGAAGCGCCGAAGTCCAGGCCCTCGGCGGGGATGCCGCCGATCTGGCCGTGCTCGACCGTGGGCGTGACCTCGCCGTCGAGGCCCTGCTCGCGCGCCACCTTCATGACTCCGTCGGGCATGCCGAAGCCGAGATTGAGGACGGCCCCGGGGAACAGCTCGAGGGCGGCGCGGCGGGCGATGACCTTACGCAGGGTCAGGGGGAAGGCGCCGAACTCTTCAGCGGGTTTGCGGGCCGCGCCGCAGAGAGCCGGGTCGTACTGGATCTGGAAGGTCTGACCCTGATTGGGATCTACCACGAGGTAGTCGACGAAAATCCCGGGGACGCGGACCGTGCGGGGGTCGAGCTCGTCGAGGCCCACGGTACGCTTCACCTGGGCGATGGTGAGGCCGCCCCAGCGGCGGGCGGCCTGGGCCATGGTGCAGTTGTCCCAGGGGGCGACTTCCTCGTCCATGTTCAGGTTGCCCCGGGGGTCGGCGGCGGTGGCGCGAACGAAGGCCACGTGGACGGGGAAAGCTTTGTAGTACAGATACTCTCTACCGTCCTGGTGGACCAGCTCGACCAGGTCCTCGCGCGCGGCGGCGTTGAGCTTGCCGCCTTCGAGGCGCGGGTCGATGAAGGTGCCGAGTCCGATCTCGGAGAGCCAGCCAGGTCCGCCGGCGGCGGTGACGCCCAGGAGCTGGCTGATGATGCCCGCGGGGAGGTTGTAGGCCTCGATCTTGTTCTCGGCGGCGAGCCGGGCCAGGGAGGGCGACATCGACCAATGCCCGCCGATGACGCGGCGCAGCAGTGCGGGGTCGGCGAGATGTTCGAGTCCTTTGTCCTTCTGGTTGCCGACGCCGAAGGGATGCACCAGGGTGAGGCCGCGAGGGGAACCGGTCTGGCGGAAGCGGCGTCCCAGCGCGGCCAGGAGCTGCTCGGCGATGGAGTGGCCCGAGCCCGAGCCGCCGATGGCGATGGTTTGGCCGTCCTCGATGTGACTGACCGCCTCGTCGGCGGTGACGATGGGCTTGTGCATGGAGGGTTAGAAGCGGCTGATGTCGCGCCCGAAGATCTGCGACGTCACCCAATCCAACAATACCCGAACTTTGGCCCGGATGCCCAGCAGGCGCGTGAGGTAGGCGGAGCGCCAGAACAGCCAGGTGGCCCACCCCTTGCCCTTGAAGTTGGGCAAGTCGGCGAGGGCGCGATTGCCGCCCACGTAAGCCAGCATCCCGAGATGGCGGTACCGGAAGGCCTCGGCGGCCCGGCCCCGCGCCAGGCGGTTGAGAGCGCGGGCCAGGTACTGCCCTTGCTTCATGGCTACTTGGGAGGTGGCCGGGAGCGGCTCGCCGAGCAAGGTGGAGCAGTCGCCCAGGGCGTAGATGTCGTCGTGGCCCGATACTCGTAGGTAGTGGTCCACCAGTAGGCCCGAGCCGGCGTCCTTCGGGAAAGGAAGCTGGCGGGCGAACTCGGTGGGACCGTTGCCGGTGGACCACAGGAGCAGGCCGTAAGGGATCCACTCCCCGCTCTGGAGTTGCAGCTTGTCGCCCTCCACCCGAATCACCGGCGTGTGGGTCCGGACGTCGATCCGTTGGCGGCGGAACAAATCGCCGGCGTAGGTGCGGAGCTTGGCATCGAACGTAGAAAGGATCTCGGAGCCGGCTTCGACCAGGGTGATCCGAACCTCGCCGGCCAGGTCGGAGTAGTAGCGGCGGCCCTCGTCGAGCAGCAGGTCATGGAGCTCGGCGGCAACCTCGATGCCGGTGGGTCCGCCGCCGCAGATGACGAAGTGGAGCAGCCGTGCGCGCTCGTCCGGTGGCAGACCCGGCAGACCGGCCGATTCCAGGCATCCGAGAACCCGCTGGCGGATAGTGCGAGAATCCGCGGCATCTTTGAGAAACAGCGCGTGCTCGGCGACGCCCGGCACGCCGTGGGTATTGCTGACAGCGCCGACGGCGATGACCAGGTGGTCGAACTCGATGGTGAATTCCGCGCCGTTCGAGCAGGTGACGCGGCGGGCCGCAGGGTCGACGGCAATGGCGCGGGCAAGATGGAAGCGCACGCCGGGCTGCCGGATGGCTACGATGATGCTGCGAAACTCCACCGTCCCGACCGTGGTCGAGGGCAGCAGCGGGGTAAAGACAAAATGGTTGCGGGGACTGACCACGGTGATGTCGTAGCGGCGCGTATCGATATCGCGGACGACGCTGAAGGCGCCGAAGCCGGAGCCGAGAATGACCAGTCTGGTCCTCAGGATTGGATTATATCTGGTAGGATCATCCTCATGTCGCTGCGGTATTTCGATGAGATCGAGGCCGGCGAAGAATACCTGACGCCGGGGGTGACCGTGACCGAAGCGCACGTGCTGCAGTTCGCCGGGCTCTCCATGGACTTCTTCGAGCTCCACACGAACGAAGAGTTCGCGCGGCAGACCATCTTCGGGCGTCGCGTGGCGCACGGCCTGTTGGGGCTGGCCATGGCCGACGGATTGAAGAACCGGTCGGAGCTGCGGGTACGGGCCATCGCGTCGCTGGGGTGGACCTGGGAGTTCGCCGGGCCGATCTTCATCGGCGATACCATCCACGTGCGGATGCAGGTGGCGGACAAGCGGGCGTCGCGATCGAAGCCCGATCGGGGCGTGGTGACGTTGCGGCTGGAAGTCAGAAACCAGAGAGGTGAGGTCGTGCAAAAAGGCGAGAATCGGCTGATGGTCGAGCGGCGGGCCGGATGAAGGAGCTGCCGCGCAAGCTGGGATTGCTCGATACCGCTCTGCTCCTGGTGGGGTCGGTGATCGGATCGGGAATCTTCGTGGTGCCCAGTCTGATGGCCAAGCGCATTCCGGAGCCCGGTCTGGTCATGGCCATCTGGGTATTCTCAGGACTGCTGGTGCTGTGCGGTGCCCTGACCCTGGCCGAGCTGGGGGCGGCGCTGCCGGAATCCGGCGGTATGTATGTGTACATCCGAGAGGCCTACGGGCCGTTCTGGAGCTTTCTCTACGGCTGGACCACCTCGCTGGTCATCATCCCGGGCGCCATCGCCGCCCTGACCACGGCATTTCTGCTGTACCTGAAGTACTTCCTGCCCATGAGCCTGGTGACCGAGAAAGCGCTGGGCATCGCGATCCTGGCCCTGCTGGCGTGGATCAACTGTCGCGGCGTGCGCTGGGGGGCGACGGTGCAGAACCTGTTCACGTTTCTGAAGGTAGCGGGGCTAGCGGTTCTGGTGGGACTGGCTCTGGTGACACGGCGCGGCGATGTGACCCATTTTCTGCCGCTGTGGCCGGAGACGTTCCATCCCGGCGTCCTGACGGCGATAGGTACTGCTATGATCTCCACCCTGTTCGCATACGACGGCTGGCACTTCGTGGGATTCGTCGGCGGCGAGATCAAGGACCCGCAGCGCAACATTCCGCGCGGGATCATCCTGGGGACGCTGATCGTGATTGCCGTATACGTGAGCGCGAGCGCCGCCTACTACTACGTTCTGGGGAACGCCGGGGTGGCCGGCTCGGAGCGGGTGGCGGCCAGCGCTATGTCGGCCATGATCGGCCCGCCGGGCGCGGCCTTCATCAGCCTGGCGATTCTCTGCTCCACGTTCGGGGCCATTTGCGCCAACGTGCTGGCGGGACCGCGGATCTTCTTCGCCATGGCGCGGGATAAGGTGTTCTTTCCGGGCCTGGCGTGGATTCATCCGGCCTACCAGACGCCCGCGCGGTCCATTTGCCTGCTGGCCGGCTGGGCGGCGCTGCTGACCCTCACCGGCGGATACGAACACTTGATTACCATGGCCATGTTCGCCGCCTGGATCCTGTTCGCCATGGCCGTGGCCTCGGTGATCGTGCTGCGGCGCAAGCATCCGGAGTGGGAGCGGCCGTATCGGGTCACCGGATATCCGTGGACCGCGCTGGTGTTCGTCCTGGTGGCCTCGGTATTCGTCATTAATACCCTGGTCGAGTCGACGCGCAGCTCCCTGTTCGGCCTGGTGGTGGTGCTGGCGGGAGTGCCGCTTTACAGCCTGTGGAGGAAGCGTGGCGCGTAGCGGGCTGCGGTGCTTCACCTGCCGCGCCGAGTTTCCGCACGGCCTGTATCCGGCGGGATGTCCGGCCTGCGGCGAGGCGCTGGAGGTGGTCTATGAGTATGGCCCCGAGATAGAAGGCGCGGGAGAAGGGCTGTGGCGCTACGCCCCGGTGCTGCCGGTCGAGGAGGAACGATTCCGGGTCACGCTGGGGGAAGGAAGCACGCCCCTGATTCGTCTGGGGGATTTGTACCTCAAGAACGAGACCGCCAATCCCACGTGGTCGTTCAAGGACCGCTTTCACGCGGTAAGCGTGTCGGCGGCGCGGATGCTGGGCTACAGCAAGGTGGTGGCCTCGACCACGGGTAACCACGGCGTATCGACGGCGGCCTACGCGGCGGCGGCGGGGATGAAGTGCGTGGTGTTCTGCCATCGCGAAGCGCCTCTCGTGCAGCGGAGGATGATCGGCATGTACGGGGCGCTGCCCGTAGTCTTCGAGCCCCGGCAGGCCATGCTGGAGACGCTGGTGCGCGACCACCACTACTGGCCCTCGACGACTATGTCGCCGCTGCCGGTGGCCAACGCCTACGGCGTCGAGGGCTACAAGACCATTGCCTACGAGATCTGGCGGCAGTTGGGGCGCGTGCCCGACCACATGGTCTGTCCCATCGCCGCCGGCGATGCGCTCTACGGGCCATGGAAAGGGTTTTGCGAGCTGCGGCAGCTAGGTCTGAC
>JBGOUV010000044.1:0-26006 GCA_041477815.1 Terriglobia bacterium
CACAGCATGACCGACGAGGGGGAAGCGCGGCGGGCGCTCGACAAGGTGGGACTCGGTCGCCGGGCGGAGCATCTGCCATCGCAGTTGTCCGGAGGCGAGCAGCAGCGGGTGTCCATCGCGCGGGCGCTGATCAACCAGCCCAAGATCATCCTGGCCGACGAGCCCACGGGAAACCTGGACGCGGCCAACGAAGAGATCGTCATGGGCATCCTGGAGAAGCTGCACGACGAGGGCCACACCATCCTGATGGTGACCCACGATGAGAAGGTGGGGAAGCGCGCCGACCGGCGAATCGACCTGGAGCACGGCCGCGTGGTTCAGACCACGGTGTTCAGCTTCGAGGAGAACGAGAACTTCGACGAGGTCCTGGAGCATATGTGGATGGAAGCGGAGGGAACCACCCACAGCGAAGCCCACCACTTCAGCACGGGGGAAACCAGGAAGCTGGTGGGTACGATGATGCGGATCGGGCTGCTGGAGACCAATGGGGGCGGCGTGCAGTTCACCGCCGAGGGAAGGCTGCGGGCGGCCAGCGTAATCCGGCGGCACCGGCTGGCGGAGCGGCTCTTCACCGATACGCTGTCGATTCGGGACGACGCCCAGATCGAGTCGAACGCCTGCACCTTTGAGCACATCCTAAGCCCGGAGGTCACTGAGAAGATCTGCACTTTCTTGGGGCACCCCCGCCAGTGTCCGCACGGGAGTCCCATTCCGCCCGGTCCGTGTTGTACGGGCCCGCGATAACCATGCCTCCCGGCAACCACGCTTTGCCCTAGCGACCGGTTGGTTCAGAAACCGCTCCCTGACGGTCGCGGCCCGGTAACAGATATACTGGCTATTTGAAGATCCTGATGGTAGCTTCCGAGGCCGTCCCCTTCTCCAAGACCGGTGGCCTGGCCGATGTCGTCGGCGCCCTGCCCCAAGCACTCCATGCCCTGGGCCACCAGGTAGGCGTCGTGCTTCCGCTCTACCGCGCCACCAGGCTCGACCACCCCGAGACCGTGTTTCCCGCCGTGACCATTCCGCTGGGTCCTCAAACCTGCTTCCCGGCCGTGCAGACGGTTGTCCACGAAGGGGTCCGCTTCTACTTCGTGGCCTACCCGGCCTATTTCGACCGCGCCGCCCTCTACGGCACCCCTGCCGGCGACTATCCCGACAACGCCGAGCGCTTCGCTCTGTTCTCCCGCGCCGCGCTCGAAGTCGCCCAGCTCCATTTCCACCCGGACCTGTTCCACTGCCACGACTGGCAAAGCGCCCTGGTCCCCGTTCTACTCCGCGTCTCCTACCAGCGCTCTCCGGCCCTGCAGCGCCTCCCGGTCCTGTTTACCATACACAACCTGGGTTATCAGGGCCTGTTCCGTCACGAAGTCCTGGCCCAGATCGGCGTCCCGGAGAGCGTGTTTACCATCGACGGCCTCGAATTTTACGGCAAGGTCAATCTTCTCAAAGGCGGACTGGTCTTCTCCGACGCCCTCAACACCGTTAGCCGCGGCTACGCCCGCGAAATCCAGACTGAGGAGTACGGCTTCGGCCTCGACGGCCTGCTCCGCCATCGCAGCCTGGTCCTCAGCGGCATCCTGAACGGCGTCGACTACACCCCGTGGAATCCCGCCACCGACCGCCACCTCGCCGCCCGCTACACCCCCAAAGACCTCCGCGGCAAGCGCGCGTGCAAGCGCGACCTGCTCGCCGCCTTCGGCCTTCCCGCCGACCAACTCGGCCGCCCCCTGGTCGGCATCGTCTCGCGTCTCACCGCGCAGAAGGGCGCCGATCTCATCCAGGAAGCCGCCGAAGAGCTGATGTCCCTCGACCTGTCCCTGGTCGTTCTCGGCTCCGGCGACGCCGTCTACCAGGACCTGTTCCGCACCCTGGCCGCCCGCTACCCCGACAAGGTCGCCGTCCGCATCGACTACGACGACCCCCTCGCCCACAAGATCGAGGCCGGCGCCGACCTGTTCCTCATGCCCAGCCGCTATGAGCCCTGCGGCCTCAATCAGATTTACAGCTTGAAATACGGCACGGTCCCCGTCGTCCGCGCCACCGGCGGCCTCGATGACACGGTGGAAAACTTCGACCCCGCCACCGGTACGGGCACCGGCTTCAAGTTCCCGGACTACACCGCCGCCGCCCTGTTGGCCGCTCTCCAGGCCGCCCTCGACACCTACCGCCATCCCAAGCTCTGGCAAAGGCTCCTGCTCAACGGCATGAGCCAGGACCACTCCTGGGGCGCCTCCGCCGCCCAATACGTCCAACTGTACGAGGGGCTGCTGGCTTCCCGCCAGGCCTGAATCCTTATTCCCGCTCCTTCATCTATAATGGTGCAAGCGAACTCCAGTACCCGAGGAACACCAACGCATGGCTTCCGAGAATGTAGTCACCTTCAACGACACGACCTTTGACACCGATGTTCTGAAGTCCCCCGTCCCCGTGCTGGTGGATTTCTGGGCCGAGTGGTGCGGTCCCTGCAAGATGATGGGTCCCACCATCGACGCCGTCGCCGCCGAGTTCGCCGGCAAGGCCAAGGTCGGCAAGCTCAATGTCGACGACAATCCCGCCACCGCCGGGCGCTTCCAGATCCGCGGCATCCCGACGCTGCTCCTGTTCAAGGACGGCGCGGTAGCCGAGCAGATCGTAGGCGCGGTAGGCAAAGAGAAGGTCCAGAACCTGATTAACCGTCACCTGTAGGACCGGCCCATGCGCACCAATCCCCTCTCCTGCGCCGACCTCCACGGCGTCTTCCCCGTCCCCCCCCTGGCCCGCCGCCCGGACTCCCGCCGTACTTTGGACTACGCGGAGAACGAGCGCCTGGTCCGCCACCTGGCCGAAGGCGGCATCACTCGCTTCCTCTACGGCGGCAACGCCTTCCTCTACCACATCACCCTGGCTGAGTATGAGGAGTTGCTAGACTGGCTGGTTTCCCTGCCCGACAACTACCTGGTCATCCCCAGCGCCGGCCCCTCCTACGGCCGCGCCATGGACCAGGCCCCCCTGGTCCGCCGGCACCGCTTCCCGGCCGTGATGATGCTCCCCTGCGCCGACCCCCGCGATGCCGCCGGCCTCGCAAGCGGCCTCCGCGAGATAGCCGACGCCATCGCCACCCCCCTCGTGCTTTACATCAAGGACGAATCCAACTTCGGCGCCGACAAAGAAGCCGGCCTGGACGCGGTGGCCCGACTCCTGGACGACGGCCTCGCCGTAGCCATCAAGTACGCCGTAGTCCGCCCCGACCCCCGCCAGGACCCCTACCTCGAAAGCCTCCTCGAACGCGTCGGCCGCCACAGAGTAATCAGCGGCATCGGCGAGCGTCCCGCCATCGCCCACCTCCACCAGTTCGGTCTCCCCGGCTTCACCACCGGGTCCGGGTGCGTAGCCCCGGCCCTGTCCAACGAGATCCTGGCACACTGCCAGGCCCAGGACTACGCCGCCGCCGAGGACCTCCGCGCCTACTTCCTGCCCCTCGAAGACCTCCGCGACGCCTGGGGCCCGGCGCGCGTCCTCCACGCCGCCGTCGACCTCGCCGGCTTGTCGGCGACCGGTCCGATTCCGCCGTTTGTCTCGCCTCTGGGGGCCTCTCAACTCGACCCCCTCGCCCCCGTGGCGCGGGCTCTGGCTGGGCGCAATGCGGCTGCCCGGAGTACGGCGGCGGTGCTGGCATAGGGCGATTCGGTCGGCGTTTGGACGCTCCGCGCGCTACTGTCTTCTGGATCAACGGCGCCGAGTAATCAGTTCGGCCCGCCTGGCGAGACTCCCCTGCGCGGCGCCTCATTTCACGGTGGAAATCCCGCATGACCGCCTTTGGGGCTGCGAGAGCGCGACTGATTGTCATATCAACAATAACGTCAGCCTCTTCCAGTGCCGCAGCAGATAGCGAATCGCCTTGTCCCCAGCCGGAGTTGGGCCTGTCTTCCGCTCAGCGACCGGCGCCTCCAGCCAGGCATCCAGCTGGTCCAACAGCGACTGGCTATGTTCTTGATGGACCCGCCGACGCTCCTCCGGACTCCGTCCGCGCTCTCGCGCTTCGGCATCGTGGCCGTAGACCTGGCCCAGTGCCTCCAGCACGTTACGGCATTCGTCCGGAATGTTCTGGGCTACTTCTACAAACTGCCTGCGACCGTGCACCAGGCGCGGGGCCGCTTCCCGATTTCCCAGGAAAACAGACCCTCGCTCGCCACCTACACCGGTGGCCGCCGCCGGTGCCAGTCGGTCTGTTTCTGAAACTCCCGGCCGATCGTAACCAGGGTCAGCTCGTCGAAGGGGCGGCCGACAAGTTGCAGGGCCACCGGCAGGCTGGTGGTGGAAAAGCCGCAGGGGAGGCAGATGGCAGGGAGCCCGGCCAGGTTGCCGGCGGCGCCGAGGTCGGTGTTGCCGCGCTGTGCGAGCTTTTCGCCGGGGGTCGGGCGGCGGTCGAGGGCTTCGTCGATGCCTGACGCCGGGGACGGCGTGGCGGGTGACAGGATCAGGTCGACCCGGGTGAAGACCTTGCGAAGCTCCTCCTGGACCAGGCGGCGGACGCGCATGGCCTGGAGATAGTCCCGGGCCGGCATCTCCAGACCGGCGCGCAGGCCGGCCTTTTGGCGCTCGTCGGGCATCTCGTCGAACTTCGGGCCGCGGATCAGGGGCTCGAAGATGGACGAGCCCTCCGCCTGGATGATCGTGCCAGCTACCTCGCGGTAAGGCATTACGGGGAGCGCCATCTCGACCAGGCGGGGGCCCAGTTTGCGGAACACGTCGAGCGCGGCGGCGAAGGCGGGGCGCGCGGACTCGGCGGCGCGGTCTCCGAAGTCGATGGGGTGGTAGCCGATGCGCAGCTCGGTGAGGGGACGCCCGTATTCGATCGGATAGTAGAAGCTCTTGCCGCTGGAGGCCGGGTCCTGGGAATCCTTGCCGGCGATCTCCTTCAGGACCAGACCGCAATCCTCGGCCGAGCGGCACAGGGGGCCGATCTTATCCATGGTCCACGAGAGGGCCATCGCCCCGTAGCGGCTCACCAGGCCGTAAGTGGGGCGCAGGCCCGTTATGCCGCAATAAGAGGCGGGGGTCAGGATGGAGCCCCAGGTCTCCGACCCGATGGCGAACGGAACCATGGCCGCGGATACGGCGGCGCCCGAGCCGGACGACGACCCGCCGGCCCAATGTCCCGGATTCCAGGGGTTCTTGCAGGGACCGAACAGCGAGGCGCTGGGATAGCGGTAACCGCCGCCGCCGGCCAGCTCGATCATGGCCAGCTTGGCGACCAGTACCGCGCCGGTCTTTTGCAGTCTCTTGACGACGGTCGAATCGTAGTCGAAGACCTGGGATTTATAGGGCGCCGCGCCCCAGGTAGTTGGAATACCAGCGGCGGCGAGCAGGTCCTTGGCGCCGTAAGGGATCCCCTGGAGGGGGCTGCGGACGCGGTCGCGCTTGAACAGATCGTCGGCCTCCTTGGCCTGCTTCTCGGCGGGCTTGGCCATCAGGGTGGCGACGGCGTTGTACTGGGGTCCCAGCTTCTCCAGGCGCGCCAGGCAGGCCCTGGTCAGCTCCAGGGAGGACATCTTGCGCGTCTTCAGAAGCCCGGCCAGCTCGGAGATCGGCGCGTAGTGGAGATCGTCGGTCATGGCCGGAAGACGGAGGCCGGCTCGGTGGCCATGGGGACCTGGAACCTGGCGAGCGTTTCGGCGGTAGAGACGCGGCGCTGGTGGGCGGCTCGCAGCTCTTCGTCGCGAGAGAGCGTCTGCGGGATCATCGGACCGGCCGCGAGCAGCCGGCCGAAGGAGCGGCGGGACAGGGTCTTAGTTCGTGTCATCTCGGACCACCTCCGGGGTGTACTCGGCGCCACGGATATACTTTTCGAACCAGCCGAACTCCTTGGTGGCTTTGGCCAGCCGGTGACGCAGCTCTTGAAATCCGTGGCCTTCGCGGGGAAAGATGACGAGCTCGGCGGTAGCGCCGTTGCGCTTCAGCGCCCGATACATCTCAACCGACTGGGGCATCGGCACGCGCTCGTCGCGCTCCCCCACCATGATCAGTGTGGGGGTCTTCACGCGCTGCGCGAGGAACGCCGGCGAGGACTTCAAATACACGTCGAGGGGCGCCTTATCGCCCCAGGGGTCGCCGCCGAACCAGAAGTCGCGATGGGACCGGATGTCGCTCTGGGAGTACATGGAGATCCAGTTGGCGGCGCCGGCGCCGGAGGAGGCGGCTTTGAAGCGGCCGGTGTGGGTGATGAGCCAGTTGGTCATGTGGCCGCCCGCGCTCCAGCCCATGATGCCCAGGCGGTCGGGGTCGGCGAGGCCGTCGCGGACCAGGGCGTCGATGCCGGTGAGGACATCGTCGGCAGCGTGGCGCCAGTAATATCCCTTCAGATCGCGCAGGAAGGCGTTGCCGTAGCCGGTAGAGCCCCGGTAGTTGGGTTGAAATATCATATAGCCTTGTCCGGCCCAGTATTGCGGATAATTAGTGCCGGAGACGGCGAAGGTGGCCTTGACCGAGGACTGGGGACCGCCGTGGATCTGGGTCACCAGCGGATAGCGGCGGCCGGGCTGGTAGCCTGCCGGGTAGACCAAGACGCCTTCGAGGTCGGCTCCGTCCTGGCTCTTCCAGCGGTACGAATCGACCCGGCCGAGCGCGGCCTTTTGCAGGATGGGATTCAGGGTGGTGAGGCGCTGGCCGCCGATCCAGAGGTCGCCGGGGGAGGTGGAGTTGCTCGCGATCGCCACCCATCGGTCGGGTCCGGGCTGGTAGTGGAATTCGGCGATGGCCTGACGGCCGGTGGTAACGGGCTGCGGCCGCCCGCCGCTCGGGCGCAGGCGATAGAGGTGAGATTCGACCCCGGTATTGGCCAGCACGAGGATCCCCTGCTCGGCCCACGCGGCGGCCACGACCTCGCCCGGGAAGTCGGGGGCCAGCAGACGCGGCGGACCGCCGGCGGCCGGCATGACGAAGACGCCCCTTTGGTGATAGCCGTCCGCGAGCTGGGGATCGGACGGGGCCAGGAACAGGATCTGGTTGCCGTCCAGCGAGAGGCGCGGATCGGTCTCGGCCACGCGGTTATCAGTGAGGCGGCGTTTCTCGCCGGTGGAGAGGTCCAGCCGGTAGATTTCCACCTGGCCGCAATCGTCGAGCAGAGGCGAGGGCGCAGCGACATAGAGGAGGCTGCGGCCATCCGGCGCGACCGAATACTGCCGGATGTCGAAGTTGCCATCGGTCAGGCGACGTTCGCTGCCGCCCGAGATCTCCCAGAGGCGCCGGTAGGGCTGGTTCTGCTCGAAGGAAAAGTGATCGTCCCGGCCGCGGGTGGGGGTCCGGTCCGGGGCGACGAAGTAGAGACGCGAGCCGTCCCGGGACCAGGCCGGTTGGGAGGCGTTGGTATCGTGCTTGGTCCACTGCTCCGCTTCGCCGCCCGCGATAGCCTGCACGAAAACCTGGTTGCGGTTATCCACCCGACGGAGGAAGGCGAAGCGGCTTCCGTCGGGCGCCCAAACGGGATTGGTCTCCCCGGCGCCGTCGGTCATCTTCACCATCGGACTTCCGCCGACGGTGGCTATCCGCCAGATGTGGGGGACGCGGCGGTTGGTCTTCCAGTCGGCGAGGGAGATCTCGAACAGAACCTGGCGGCCGTCGGGCGAGAGAGCCGGATTGGCCGGAGCCTCGAGTGACAGGATCTCTACCAGAGTCAAGGGTTTCTGGGCGAGGACCGGGACCCCGCAGAAGCACAGGAGCCACCAGAGCGTACAACGCATACAGCCGCACTATAGCATTTCCTGACACGTTCCCTGTGCTACCCTGGCTCCACCCAATGAGCCTCCCGGTCCTGTCCATTGTCGCCTTTGCCGTCGCCATCGTATTGAGCTGCTTCACCACCATCAACGTGGGGTTTGTGTCGGTGGCGTTCGCCTTCATCGTCGGGGTGTGGTTCGGCGGGATGCGGGTGCAGGAGGTGGCCGCGGGCTTTCCCGGCAGCATCTTCCTGGTGCTGGTGGGGGTCACGCTGTTGTTCAGCCAGGCTCAAGTCAACGGGACGCTCGACCATGTGGCGCGGCGCAGCATCCGCCTGGCGCGCGGCAACGCCGGATGGATCGGGCTGATCTTCTTCGGCCTGGCGGTGGCGCTCTCGGCGGCGGGGGCGGGCAATATCGCGTCCACCGCGCTCTTGGCGCCGGTGGCGATGGCGGCGGCGGCGCGCTGCGGGATCAGCTCCTTCCTGATGACGGTCGCGGTCGCCACCGGGGCCAGCGCCGGCGGACTCTCCCCGTTCGCCCCGACCGGGGTCATCGCCAACGGGTTGCTGGCGCGCATGGGGATTACGGGCGCCGCTTGGCCGACTTTTTTCAACAACTTCCTGGCCGAGTCGTTCGTGGGGGTCGGGGGATATCTGCTGTTGGGGGGCGCCAGGCTTCTGGGCCGTGGACGCATCGCCGGTTTTGTCGACGCTGAGGGCCAGCCCTTTACCGGCAAACAGAAGCTCACCCTGGCCGTCATCGGAGCCCTGATCGTCAGCGTGGTTTTCTTGCGGATGGATGTCGGGATGGGAGCCTTCCTGGGCGCCGCCGTTCTTACCCTGGCCCGGGCCGCCGATGAGGGCGAGGCGGTGAAGCGCATGCCCTGGAACACCATTGTCATGGTGTGCGGCGTCACCGTCCTGATCTCGATCCTGGAAAAGACCGGCGGCATAGGCCTGTTCACCGCCTTGTTGGCAAAGTTTTCCACCCAGAAGAGCATCACCGGAGTGATCGCCTTCGTTACCGGGGTGATTTCGGTCTACAGCAGCTCGTCCGGAGTGGTGCTGCCGGCGTTTCTGCCGACCATCCCCGGCCTGCTTGAGAAGCTGGGCGGCGGCGATGCCATGGCCATCGCATCCTCCATCAACGTAGGCGCCCACCTGGTGGACGTCTCACCGTTGTCGACCCTGGGCGCGCTATGTATGGCTGCCGCGCCGGTGACCGAGGACCGCACCGCGCTGTTTCACAAGCTGCTCGCCTGGGGGCTCTCGATGAGTGTGGTGGGGGCGGTGGTGTGTTGGGTGTTCTTTGGGTTGCTATGAGCCGATCAGGATTCTGACGGCCTCCCGGGTCCGCTGCTAGGCCAGCTCGCTTTGCGCCGCGCCCCGGGTGGAATTCATTTCGTAATCGGCGTTATTCCGCAGATCCGAAATGATTCGGGAGGCGCGCTGAGGGATTCAATCCACCAGCCCGTTCCGTACGGCGAAACGTACCAGCTCTCCGACGCTGTGGAGGTTTAGTTTATCCATGATTCGCGTCCGATGGCCATCTACGGTGTACACGCTGAGATTCAAGCTGCTGGCGATGTCCTTATTGGTCTTGCCTTCGGCGACGAGTTGCAGGATCTCCCGCTCGCGGGAAGTGAGCAAATCCAGAGGATTGGTCGCATTCTTGCGATAGTCTTTCAAGAGCGCCCCGGACACTTCCGGGCTGAGATAACTGTTGCCCTCCGCGACCGCGCGAACCGCGGCCAGCAGATCGGTATCCGCCGATTCCTTCAGGAGATAGCCCTCCGCGCCGGCGCGAATGATCTCGCGAACATAAACGAAATCTCGGTGGACGCTGAGGGCCAGCACCCGGATGTGCGGGGAGATTACGCAAATCCGCCGGGTCGCCTCGATGCCATTCAGCTCCGGCATCGTGACGTCCATGATAACCACGTCGGGCTTCAGGGTCTTCGCCAGCTCCACCGCTTCCCTTCCGTTCCCGGTTTCCCCCACCACATCCATGTCCTCCTGGGACAACAGAATCAACCGGAAGCCCTGGCGGACCAGCTTGTGGTCGTCAGCCAACAGGATGCGGATCTTTTTCTTCATCCACACTCATTTCCACCGGCACGCAAACCTCAATAGACGTTCCCTCGCTGGGGCGGCTGTCGATTTTCAGCTGGCCTTCGGAGCTGCGGGCGCGTGCCTGCATGCCGGTCAAGCCGAACGCGCCTCGGCGGATTTCGCCGCTGGCGGGCAGCCCTTTACCATTGTCCTTGATGGTCAGGGTGACGGTTCTGGCCTCTTCGTGCAGCCGCACCATCACTAAGGATGCGCCCGAGTGGCGGGCCACGTTGGTTAGCGCTTCCTGCGCAATCCGGAACATGTGGGTCTCGATTTGCGGTGGCAACCGGCCGTGGAAGCTCGAGGAATACTGGACGCCGATTTCATTCCTTTCCTCGAATCGCTCGCAGAGCCAATTCAAAGCCGAGTCCAGGCCGAAATCGTCCAGGATGGTGGGGCGCAAGAGCTGCGAGATCTCGTGAGCGCTGCGTATGGAATCCTTCAGCAACTGAGAGCAATCCTGCATCCAGGCCGGATCCACGCAGGCGGAGTTGAGGTGCCTGCTGAAGTTGGTCTTCAGAGCGGTGAGAGCCTGGCCGAGCTCATCGTGCAGCTCGTGCGACAGCCGCCGGGCCACCATCTCCTGGTTATCGAGCAGCCGCCACGAAACGCGCGTGAGCTCCTCGCTTTGCTCCGTCATCGCCAGTTGCAACCTGGTGGAAGTCCTCACCACCAGAAAGGCGCAAAGGACGGCCAGCAGGAGAGATCCTCCCAAAAGAACGGCGTCTTTGCGGAGTTGGCCGGCTGCTAGCATCTCGATCCGCTCTTTCGCCTGGCGGGACTTCGAATGCGTAAGACGGATCAGCTTGGCGACCGTGGTCACCACTTCTTCATGCCGCAGCAGCAGCTCCCGCGAGTGCCGCGTAGGTGGATCGTCCAGCGCCAGCAGTCGCCGAGCCTCCACCGAAAAGGCGGAAGACACCGTGGCCAGATGGTTCCAGGTCCCTCGCTCCGCGTCCGACACCGGCGCCTGGCCGGCGATCCTGCGGATGTTTCGCTCCGTGGTTTCAATTTGGCTCAGGAGGTTCGAGTGATCCAAGGAATCGCGGTCGCCGGCGAGACGATAAAAAATCGCGCTGAGCGATTCTTGCTCTCGCTGCACTTCGTCAATCAGGGCCATTTGCGTGAACTGGTCCTCGGCCAGCTCCGCGGCTGCTGTCTTGATGGATCGAATGCTGCGGAAGCCAATGAATCCGTCCGCCAGCAGGAGGCATATGGTCAGCAGGAAGCCGACCGCAAGTAACCTCTCCATCCTCTGTTCGCTATCGTGGCGGTACAGCATCTAGCCCCCTTGCAGGCATCGGCCCCAGCTTTGCGGACGCCGGAAATGACCCGATCAGCGCCGCGCCGAAGGAGGTAGAGTCTCCGGCGCCGCCGAAATCTCCATGAGCGCACTTTTCACCGTGCCCGATATCCATCTCACCTAGTCTTCCGAAAGAGCAAGTATCCTGGCACTGGAGGCCTTTGAGCTAGCGTAAGCTCTGGGCTCGCCCGCCGGATACCCCGCATAAACCCCGAATCCGGAACCGATTTTACGGGGTCGGGCGCCTGGCATGGTGTGAATCCGCGGCTTAACAGCCCCTGGCAGATATAAGACCTGGCAAATTTGCCACATCCTCAACCCCGCAGAATCAACGGCTTGCCGTGGTGCAAATTTGCACCACGTGACTCCAGGGCGCGTTTGCCACGGGCCGTTAGGACCCATCATGAAATAACGTTGCCGCTCGGCGCTGGGTTACCCGACCTGGCGCAAGTTACGGCCTGCTCCAGCGGAGGCCGGAGGCAATCGCGGTTCGCGTCATCCGCATCAGCTCTTCGCGGTTCTTTTGGGTCAGGCCCCGCGTGGGGATCGGCTCATGAAACAGCAGCGTTACCGGGCCGGCGCGCAACCAGGAGGCCCCCTTGGGCATGACCTCTCGGGTTCCCAATATGGTGATCGGAACCACCGGAGCCTGGGCCTCGATGGCCATGGTAAACGGACCGGGCCGGAAGGGGAGCAGATGCCCGTCTGCACTGCGCGTTCCCTCGGGATAGATCAGCAGGGACAGCCCCCTCTTCAGCCGGTCGCCCCCCGCTTCTAGCGCCTTCCGCCGCGAATCCGGCGTTTTCCGGTCCACCGCGATGAACTCCGCCATCTTCAGCGCGTACCCGAACAGGGGCGTCCGGAAGACGACTTTCTTCCCCATGATGGCCACCCGGGGCACGTGCAGAAACACGATCGGGGGATCCACGTTGCTCACGTGGTTGGCCAGGTACAGCGCGGGCTGCGGCGCCTGCCAGGGATCGGGCCCGTGCGTCTCCACCCGAATGCCGGCCACCCACAACACCGCCCGCACCAGCCACCGCGCCACCTGGTAGATCGGCCGGATGTCCCGCAGCACCCAGGTCACCGGGATCATCACTAGCAGCGCCACCAGCGCCGCCGACACTGTAAACGGCGCCACCAGCAACCAGGTTCTTAGCACGGCTCTCACCACGTGAACACGTACTTCCCCACGCGCTGTTCGCCGCTTTCGGTTGGAAGATCGTTGTAATAGAGTGGATCGGTCTCCCGCAGCGTGAAGCCCTGCTTCAGGTCGGCGAAGAAATCCGTCTTGGGGTCCACCAGCCATACCAGCCTGGCCCCGCCCGGCAGCGGCACCCGGAGCGGCGCCGGGCCCTCCACCATCCTTTCGGTCCGCGGCCCCCGCATGAACCGCGCCGCCAGCGTCTCGGTCTCGCGGATGGTCTTCGGGCTCAGCACCACCACCGGCAGACTCTGAAAATAGTATCCGGCCTTTCGTGACGACGTCCGCCCCCGCTCCCAAACGACCACCGTCTGCCCCGGACGTTCCGCGGCCAGCCCTGCGAGCTCTGCCAAGGCTCTATCGTCCACCCAGGCAATCCCCAGGATGTGCGACAGAGAGGTCAAGGACAGCCCGCTGTTGGCGTGCTTCCAGACTTGGTGGGCCACCGTGCGCCACCCCGTGGCCGGCGGCCCGTCGTGATACCATCCCGTCCGAAAGAAGATAAGCGCACTGAGAGCCAGGCCGGGCAGCAGCATGGTCACCAGGGCGTGCTCTCGCCCCAGCACCCCCTCCAGCCGTCGGGCCGCCCGGCTTACGAAATAGCCTCCCGCCAGGCATACCACCGGCACGATGCCCAACACCTGTCCCGCGTCGGCGACGTGTACCAGCATCGCGAAAACGAACAACGGCGTGAACCATAGCCCGAGAAACACCACCGGCCCCCACCCCAGACCCCAGCCGTCTGTCCGCCGCCAAGCCAGCACTCCAGTAGGCAAGACCCATAGGACTCCCGACAACGACCACACCACCAGCCACGTGATCGTCACCTGCCACCGGACGTCATCGGCTCCAAACAATCCCGAGGTCAGCACCGCCTGGTCGGCCAGATACTCCGCGCAAATTCGCACGTAGGTCCGCGGCCCGCCCGATTCGAACATGGTGGGCAGGAGCCACGCCAGCACCACTCCCGCCATCAGGGCCAGGGCCTGCACCCGCTCCCTCCAAGCCGCCCGGGCCCGCCAGGCCGCCACCGCCCACAGCGGCAACAGCAGCGGACCCAGCTCCGGCCGGATCCCCGCCCCCAACCCCAGCGCCGCTGCCCCCCAATACATAGCTCGCTTTTCCCCGCACCACGCCCGCCAGCACAGCGCTGCCACCACCACCGATACCACCGCCAAGTGCGGCCGCAGCGCCGACGTCAGGCCGCCGTACCAGAAAGAGTGATGAAACAGCAGCAGCCAGGCCGCGCACAGTCCTGCATCGCCGCCCAGCATCCGGTTCCCCAGCCAGGCCAGCGTCACCACCGCCGCCGTACTCGCCGCCAGCGACAGCGCCAGCAGATTGCTCTCCGGCCTTCGGAACCGCAGCCCAAAGAGAATCCGCGACTCCAGTACGAATATCGGATACCCCGGCGGCTGCGGCCGGCTCAGCCGGGGATCAAAATCCCCGATGGCGTACGCGAAGTTGACGTCGTCGAACGAGAACAACTGCCCCGGCGCCAGCGGCAGCCGGCTGGCCAGCACCAGTCCCCCGAATACTACGCACCACGCGAGAGTCTGCCGGCGTTTCATCCCCCAGGTAAACGCTCCAGCATACCAGACCCCCATCTATAATCGTTTTTCATGTCTTCTCGCGCGGAGACCATCGCCGTCGGCGCCTGCCTCGTCGTGTTTTTGTTCTTCGCCGCCGCCTGGATCCACCTTCCCGGACCCCAAATGGACGAGTTCCTCCACGTCCCCGTAGTCGTTCGCTTCCTCCGCCCCACCACTCTCTATCATTTCCAACTGGGCCGCCACACCATCCCCCTGATGATCATGTCCTACGTGGGAGCCCTCAAAGGCTGGCTCCTGAGCCTATGGTTCGTTCTGATACCCAGGGGCGTACCCGGATACCGCCTTCTCGGCATTCTGGCCGGTCTCGCCACCCTCTGGCTTGCCTATCGCTTCACGCGCCGCTGGTGGGGCCGCCCCGTCTCCCTTCTTCTCCTGGCCTTCCTCTCCACCGACCCCAGCTTCGTCCACACCATCCGGCTCGACTACGGCCCCGTGGCCCTGATGCAACTCCTGAAGATGGCCGCCCTCTGCCTGTTTCCCCGCTCGCCTGCGGCGGCCTGCTTCCTCCTGGGACTTGCCGTCTGGGACAAAGCCAACTTTGTCTGGTTTGTGGCCGGCCTCGGCGCGACCCTCGTACTCCTGTTCCCCGGCGAGCTTCTCGGGCGCCTTCGCCAGCTTCCCCTGGCCGCCCTCGCCTTTCTCCTCGGCGCCTCCCCTTTCCTGGCTTTCAATCTGTCGCAATCCGCCCAGACTTGGCAGGAACGCGGTCAATTCGAAATCCGCTGGTCCAAGCTATTCCAGGCCGAGGGTACCCTGAACGGCGACTTCATGTCCGCCCTGGCCGGCGAAGAGCACCTCGACGCCTCACCACCCGCCCACGACCTCGTTTTGCCCTCGCTCGCCAACGCCATGTACCCCCTTGGCCGCCTCCGCCGAACGATCCTTCTCCCCCTGCTGGCCCTCAGCCTCCTGCTTCTGCCCCTTAACCTGGCAATAGGCTCCCCGCGCGTCGTGCTGTTCCCGCTCCTGGTGACTCTTTTCACGTACGCCTGCATGTTCGTCACGTTCGACGGCGGCTCCAGCGTCCACCACGTCATCATGGTGTACCCTTTCCCCCTGCTCTTCCTCGCCGTCTCGCTCTGGACCCTCGCCGAGCGCCGGCCCCGCCTGCGCTTCGTCCCGCTCGCCCTCGCCGCCGCTGCGATCCTGGTGAATCTCTCGGTCAACGCCCGCCATCTCGCCGTCTACACCCGCACCGGCGGCGCCGGGGCCTTTACCGACGCCTCCTACCGCCTGGTCCAATTCCTCCTCCAACAACCCGGCCGCAAGCTCTACGCCCTCGACTGGGGGTTCTCCAACCCCCTGATATTCCTCGGCGCGCGGCAGAACCTGTTCGTAGACGACATTTTCTATTCCCTGAGCAACCCCTCCGGACCCGATCACTCTAAGGAAGTCGCCCGCCTCCGCGAGCTCATGGAGGATCCCAATAATATCTTTCTGCTGCACACTCCCCCGCGCACCATCTTCGCAGCCCCCGCCGCGGCCTTCGCCTCGCTCCGCGACGCCGGCCTTCCCATGCGCCGGATCGCGCTTTTCGACGAGAGGACCGGCCAGCCCGTCTTCGAGGTCTACCAGCGCGGGCAACCCGACTCCGGCCCCGAGTCGTTGCCCCCCGTCGAAGTTCGCTTCCGCCCAGCCGTGGCCCGGCGTTCCCAGTCCTACGTGATCGAGGTCCCTGAGTTCGCCAACCAGTGGATCGACCTGGTTTATCATGTGGATCAGTCCGCCGCCGGCACGGCCACCCGCTTCTGCCGCCTGGACGCCCAAGGACGCGCCACTATGACCGTACCCCCCGACCACCCCATGGCCACCATAAGCATCACCCGGATCCGCCCCTCCGACGGCGAGTGGCGTCCCGCCCGGGGCTCTATTCAGGTGATACCATGACCGGCGCCGGCCTGTTCGTCCACGAACTCCAACAACGCGGCGTCACTTGGGTCGCCACCCTCTGCGGCCACGGCCTGGACCCCCTCTACGCCGCCTGCCGCCAAGCCGGCCTGCGCCTGGTCGACAGCCGCAATGAGCAAGCCGCTTCCTACATGGGCGACGCCTGCGGCCGCCTCACCCGGCGTCCCGGCGTGGTGTTCGCCTCGAGCGGCGTGGCCCACGTCAATGCCCTCACCGGCCTGACCAATGCCTATTTCGACCACGCGCCGCTCCTGGTGGTGTCGGGGGCCGCGGCCGTCTCCACAATGGGGCGAGGCCATTTTCAGGACCTGGACCAGGTGGCCCTGGCGAAGCCCATCTGCCGATACGCCGCCCTGATCGACGACCCCGCCACTATCTCGTCCCACGTCACCAACGCCTTCGCCGCGCGCGGCCCCTCCCACCTGACCTTCCCGATGGACCTCCAACGTGCCGAAGCGGCCCAGTCGCCCCCCTCGCCATCGTCGCCCCAGTCGTTCCCCCCGGCCCCGTCGCTCCCGCCCTCGTCCCGCCCCCTTCTCGTTGCCGGCAGCGATGTCTTCTACGCCAACGCCAGCTCTTCCGTGGTTCGTTTCTGCGAGCGATCCTCGGTCCCGGTGGTCGTCCCCATTTGGGACCGCGGCTCCATCGATCACCCGATCCCCCACTTCATGGGTGTGATCGGCGCCGCCACCGGCGGCCCCCGCCTCCTCGACGACGCCGACCTGGTCCTCCTTTGCGGCGCGGCCCCCGACTATCGCCTCAACTACATCGACGATCCCCGCGTCGTCCGCATCGAACCCCGACACCTTGACTCCCTCAACTTGCCTCCTACACCCGACTGGCTGGCGGAATGCCAACGGCGCCGCGACGAGTTTCGCGTCCAGTTTGAAGAGTCTGCTCTTCATCCCTCCCCCGGCCTGCACTCTCTGGACATTATCGCCGCCCTTCGCGAGGTCCTGACCGACGACCCCGTCCTGCTGATCGACGGCGGCAGCATCGGCCAGTGGTGCCACCAGCTTCTCTGCGACCGCTACCCCGGTCACTGGCTGACGTGCGGCCCGAGCGGCGCCGTCGGCTGGGGCCTTCCCGGCGCCATGGCCGCCCGACTGTGCTACCCCGACCGCCCCGTGATCCTGGTGTCCGGCGACGGCGCCTTCACCTTCACCCCCGCCGAGCTCGAATGCGCCGCCCGCCAGCGTCTGCCCTTCGTCGCCCTGGTTGCCGACGACCAAGCCTGGGGCATCACCCAACTCGGCCACAAGCGCCAGTACGGCGAGGCCATCTCGAGCAACCTCGGTCCCATCGACTTCGGCCTGCTGGCCCAATCTCTAGGCTGCCACGGCCTCCGCATCACCGAGGCTTCCCGGATCGCCCCTGAAATCCGCCGCGCGTATGACCGCGACCGTCCTACCGTCCTGCACATCCCGATACCGGGAGGCAACGAATGGAGCACCGCATGAACCGCCGCAACTTTCTATTGGCCCTCGCCCCCCTTCCACGCACCGAGCCCGACCTGATCCTCCACAATGCCAACATCTTCACCGTCGACGCCGCACAACCCCGCGCCCAGGCCGTGGCCATCGCGGCCGGGCGCTTCCTGGCCGTTGGGTCGAGCGAGGACGTCCGCAACCTCTCGACGGCCCGGACCCGCCAGGTCAACCTGGAGGGCAAGACGGTGGTTCCCGGCTTCATCGACGCCCACACCCATCCCGCCTCCTCCGGCCGCCGCCACCTCCGCGAGGTCGACTGCGACCTCCGTTCCATTAAGGAGATCCAGGAGGCCATCCGCCGCCGGGCCGCCGAGCTGCCCCGCGGCCAGTGGGTGGTGGGCTTCAAGTACGACGACACCAAGACCGTCGAAGGCCGCCCGCTGAATCTCCGCGACCTGGACGCCGCCGCCCCCAACCACCCGGTCTACATCAACCATCGCGGCGGGCACGGGTCCTACGTCAATTCCCTCGCCCTCCAGAAGGCCGACGTCAACGAGAAGACGCCCAATCCCCCCGGCGGCGAGTTCTTCCGCGACGCCGCGGGCAAGCTCACCGGCCTGGCCCGCGAGCGCGCCACCGCTCCCTTCCGGCGCCTGCTCCCCTCCCGCTTCACCCGCGACGACTACCGCGAAGGCGTGAAGCTCATCGCCAAGATGATGACCCGCACCGGCGTTACCTCGGTGAACGACACAGGTGGCAGTCCCGAGGACCTCCAGGCCTACCAGGACGCTCGCGACTCGGGCGACCTGCTGTTCCGCGTCTACTGCCTGATCGGCTACGCCGGCCTGGACCGCATGATCGCCGCCGGCGTCCGTACCGGCCTCGGCGACGAGTCGGTGCGGGTGGGCGCCGTCAAGCTGATGCAGGACGGGTCGATCTCGGAACGCACGGCGCGCCTGTCGAAACCCTACATCGGCCGCCCCCACGACTACGGCATCCTGGTCACTGAAGAAAAGGACCTCTACGAGCAGGCCCGCAAGGCCCACGCGGCCGGCTGGCAGATCGGCACCCATACCAACGGCGACTATGCCATCGACATGACCCTCCGCGTCTACGAGCGTCTCCAAAAGGAAATGCCCCGCCCCGACCCCCGCTTCCGCCTGGAGCACTGCACGGTCGTCAACCCCGACCTGGTCCGCCGCATCAAAGCGCTCGGCGCGATTCCGAATCCCTTCTCCACCTATGTCTACTACCACGGTGAGAAGATGGGCGATTACGGACCCGAGCGCCTGGAGTGGATGTTCGCCGTCCGCAGCTTCCTTGACGCCGGCGTTCGCGTCACCCAAGCCTCCGACTATCCCCCCGGTCCCTTCGAGCCGATGATGGCCCTGCAATCCCAGGTCACCCGCACAGACAGCAAGGGTACGGTGTGGGGCCCGAGCCAGCGCGTCACCGTGGAAGAGGCCCTCCGCGTAGGCACCCTCCACGGCGCCTACGCGTCGTATGAGGAGAACCTGAAGGGTTCGATTGCAGCCGGCAAGCTGGCCGACCTGGTCGTCCTGGGCCGCGACCCCCTGAAGACCCCGCCTCTGGAGCTGATCAAGATCCCCATCGAGCGGACGATGACCGGGGGGCGGTGGGTGTGGGAGGCGTGATAGACTCTCGACGAGAGCCGCGGGAGGAAGTCATGAAGATTCTGCGCTTGATTCTCGCGCTTGCCTTTCTGGCCAGCGCTCAGGAGCCTCTGACCAACGACTCGATAATCAAGATGGTCAAAGGCGGGCTCGGAGAGGGTCTCATCCTCACCATGATCCAAAATCAACCGGGCCGATATTCCTTGAGTCCGGATGACCTCCTGAAACTAAAGCAGCAAGGCGTGTCTGAGAAAGTGCTCCAGGCGATGGTGAACAAGGGCGCGGCAAGTGGCGCTTCGGCCGGGGAGGCTATCCAGCAGTCTCTTCAGAAACGAGAAGAGTCCGCCGACCGGGCGCAACGGAAGATACAGGAGGCGCTGGGCGGCTCGGGCGCCTCCGCTGCGCCGGCGCGGAACAACACTTTCTTTGTGGTTTGGCGCGACCCGCGGGAAAACGCGTTCCAGGTAGGCGTGCCGCAGGGATGGCAGGTTTCCGGCGGACTCGAACGCCCCTCCCAAATTGAGCCGCACGCCGTCATACGAGCCCAGTCTCCCGACGGAAAGGTTCGGGTTTTCTACGACGATCCCGAAGTGCACCCGCGCCAGGTTCCGGACCAGATGACGCAGTTCGCGGGAATGCGCGAGGGACAGACGATCCAAGGGGCGTGGGGCGGTCCCGTTCTGCTGGCGCGCTACTTGACGGGAACTCGATTTGCTCAACAGTACATCTCGGCGAAACTGTGCCGGCAGCCCGTCATCACCGAGGCTCTGGACCTGCGAGAGGCGACGGAGCAGATGAACGCCACCATCAGGCCCTTTGCGGCGCAGCAAAGAATGGCCTCCCAGGCCAGCATCGGAGAAGCTACTTTTCGCTGTGGCAGCTCCGTCGGATACGTGATGGCGAACACGCTGTATGTGAAACCTGCGGTGGGGCCCGGCGTGGTGGGGTGGTTCGTGTATCAACTGGGAGGCTTTGAGGTCTCCGATCCGCAACAGGCCGGGCTGGCCTTCTATGTTCTGAACACGATGCTCGAAACGCTCCAGATGAATCCACAATGGGAAGCTCGGATGGCGCAGGAGTTGAAGGACGTGACGGGAGCGGTCACTCAGATGCAGCATGCCATGTCGCAGAGCATCGCCCAGTACGGACAACGCCAGGCGGCAGCCGCCTCGGCGGGAGGATTCAATCACCCCAACAGCGGCCAATTGCCAACCGACCTGCGCAAGAAGTGGGCCAGCGAAGACGTGAGCCGCCAAAAGTTCAGTGACGCGACCATGGGCCAGAAGTGGATGCATTCTTCCAGCGGCGCGAACGTGAGAGTGGATGGTTCGGTCACCAACTGGTACAGAAATTACAGCGGCGACGTGGTCGCCGGTCCGGAGGGCGGCGGTCCGCCCCCGGGCAGCCAGGGACAATATGAGAGGCTGCAACCGGGCTGGCAGCCTTAGGCGGGCGACTTCTCCAGGAGTTTCCGGGTGACATCCTCCGGACACCCGCCAAACTCCGCCACCGCTGTATTGCCCACGTATCCCAAATCGTCCACGCCCATCTTGCTGGAGTAGAACGCATCCACCGTCCACCCCCGCATCAGAGCGAAGAACCGGACGCCCGGACCCAAATCCGAGGGGGCTTTCTCACGCCAGGCTATCCGGTCGAGCATCTCTTTCTGCTGCGCCGCCGTACACTCCCGAAAGGCCTTTCCATGCCGCCCCTGCATCTCGCGATCCAGCCACGCGAGGCCCCCGGTAAACTCCGCCTGCAGTTTCTTGTCGTCCGCCGCCATCACGTCGATGAACTCCGCCGTCCCCGCCGCCCTCCCTCCGCCCGACTTCTCATCCGGCGGAATAATCAGATCGGACAACACCTGCAGCGTCTTGAACTCCGGCTCGCCAAAGAACCGCCTCTTATACGGCCCCGCCGCCTTCGACGCCGCCTGATGTGCCGGATGCGACTGGGCCGCCGCTAGCGGCGTCATGGCGATCTGTACCAATACCTCCCGCCGTGTAGTATCCATCACAGGTTTCCTTTCTTAGCCTGGTCCAGGAGATACTCGGAAGCTCTCCACGACAGCGCCAAAATGGTCAGCGTCGGGTTCTTGTCCGGGTTGCTCACGAGCACGCCGCCATCCACCACAAACAGGTTCTTCACCTCGTGCGCCTGGCAATACTGGTTCAGCACCGCAGTCTTGGCATCCTCGCCCATCCGCGTGGTCCCCACCTCGTGGATAATCGACCCCGGCGGATTGATGCGGTCACCGCGCGCGAAATCGTGTCCGTCGCCCGCACGCCCCGGACCCGACCGTGGCGACGGGTTCACACGTCCGCCCATCGTCGTGATGATCTCCTCGAACGTCTGTTTCATATGCCGGGCCATGTTCAGCTCCGGCTCCCCCCACTGCCAGTGGAACCGCAGCACCGGGATTCCGAAGCGGTCCACTACGGTCGGATCGATCTCGCAATAGCACTTCTCGTTGGGTATCATCTCCCCGCGTCCGGAGAACCCCACGCGAATTCCGTACTCGCCCCGCAGGGCGCGCTTCAGCTCCAGGCCGTAGCCCTGCCTCCGCGCGGCCGCTCCCCGAAACATCCCCACCGACGGCATCCCCGGACCCCCGCCAAACTCGATGTGATAACCGCGGGGAAAATCCTTCGGCTGGCGGTCCTTCTCATACAGCCACCAGGGGCAGTAGAGGTGCATCCCGCCGACGCCGTCGTGGTTGTGCGGGGGCAGTCCCGCCAACTGCGGCAGGGTCCCGCCGACGCTCACCCCCACCGTATCGGTCAGATGCCGGCCCACCGCCCCACTACCGTTGGCCAGGCCGTTGGGGGAGCGCCGCGATTTGGAGTTCAGCAGCAGGCGGGCCGACTCGCAGGCGCTCGCCGCCACCACCACGGCCCGGCACCGCACCTGCCGCTCATGCCGCGTATTGGTATCCACATAGGAGACCGCCACAGCCTTCCCGTCGGCGTTGGTGACCACCTCGCGAGCCATGGCGTGGGTGAGCATGGTCAGGCGCCCCGTCTTCATCGCCGGCGCCAGACACACCTGCGTCGACGAGAAGAACGACCCGCCGATGCACCCCCTCCCGCACTGCCCGCAGTAGTGACACGCCGGCCGCCCGTTCAGCGCTTTCGTGAGAATCGCGAGCCGCGCCGGGATGCAGGCGATCCGCAGCTTGTCGCACGTCCGCTTGACCAGCGCCTCCACGCAGCGCGGCTGGGGCGGCGGCTGGAAGATCCCGTCCGGCGCCGAGGGGATTCCTTCCCTGGTGCCGAATACGCCGATGAACCGCTCCACCTTGTCGTAGTAGGGGGCGACGTCCTGATAGGTGATCGGCCAGTCGGTGCCATAACCGTCGGAGGAGCGCGGCTTGAAGTCGTAGGGGGCGAACCGCAGGGAGATGCGGCCCCAGTGGTTGGTGCGGCCGCCCACCGTGCGGGCCCGGAACCAGACGAACTCCGACCCCTCGGCTACCGTGTACGGCTCGCCGTCGATCTCGGTGAAGTTGTTGGGGGCGCCGAAGTTGGCCCGTCCGGGGGGGAGCTTGAGGCCGCGGTGCTCGAACTCCCACGGCCACTTGTGCTCGTAGAAGTCCTTCTCGGGGTTGATCGGGCCTCCGGCCTCCAGCACGCACACCCTCAGCCCGCCCTCCGCCAGGACCTTTGCCGCCATCCCGCCGCCGGCCCCTGAGCCGACTACTACTACGTCGTAAGCGTCCGGCATTGCTGTCCTCTTCCCGGCAACCGCCCCACTGCAAATGTGGGTGCACCAAGCCGGCCAGGGGGCCGGCTGCGGCCCAGGGGGGCCGCCCCACGCTATCCTCCTTCGTTACGGTTACGGCTCGTTAGGCGCTTGCCACTTTGTTGCGTAAGATCCCGATTCCCTCGATCTCCACTTCCACCACGTCGCCCGGCTTCATGGCGCTGGTCGCCCCCGGAGTCCCGGTGTAGATCACGTCGCCGGCCTCCAGTGTGGCGTGCTTCGAGATCCAGCTCACGATCTCCGGCACGCCGAACAGCAGGTCGCTGATCACCTGCGTCTGTTTGACCTCTCCGTTCACCCGGGTAGTCAGCCGCGACTTCACAAAATCCAGCCCCACCGCTATCGATGGTCCCATCGGACCGAACGTGTCGGACCCTTTGGCGCGCCACCATTGCAGGTCGTTCTTCTGCCAGTCGCGCTCGCTGACGTCGTTGCCGCACGTCACCCCGAAGACATACTCCGGCGCCTCCTGCACCGACACGTTCTTCGCCCGCTTCCGCATCACCACCACCATCTCGCCCTCGTAGTGGACGTTTTTCGCCGCCGGCGGGATCACGATGTTCCCCTCCGGCTCGGTCAGGCACGTGATCGGCTTGTAGAAGATCTCCGGGACCTTGGGCGCCGGCCGGTTCCCGATATGGCTCTTGTAGTTGAGCCCTACGGCGAACACTTTCGGCGGGTCGCAGGGCCACAAGAGCTTGACCTCCGAAAGCTTCCGCGTCGTCCCCGTCGCTGTATACTTCTCCAACATATTTCCCCGGATCTCCCGGACGCTGTCACCCTCCAGCAATCCATAATGCACCCCGCCCCCGTGCCGGTAGCGTACGAACTTCTTCACCCCGCCTCCGCTCTGCGCCGCCGCCACCCCCGCCGCCACCGCTCCCATAAACGCTCTCCGTGTCGTGTCCATAGAACCTCCTCCTCTCCGGCCCCTATTATACTGGGAGCCATGAATCGCCGCCTCTTCCTTGTCGCCTCCGCCGCCTGGGCCCAGCAAAAGCTGCCCCTCGAAGACTTCCAACCCCGCAGCATGCTGGTGACCCCCGCCAACCCGGCCCCCCGCGCCCGGTTTCCCGTCATCGACGTCCACACCCACGTCAGCGGCTTCGGGCGGCCCGCCGCCCCCGAGCAGATCGCCCAAATCGTGCGCTGGATGGACGAGCTCAACATCCAGACCATGCTCAACCTCACGGGCGGTGCCGGCGACAACCTGAAGCGCACCATCGCCTCGCTCCAGCAGGCCCACCCCGGCCGCTTCCTGGTGGGGACGCAGCCTTCGTTCGAGCGGCTTCAGGAGCCCGGCTATCCGCAGTGGCAGGCCGGCGAGCTGAAGCGGGCCCGCGAGGCCGGGGCCCGTGGCCTGAAGGTCCTCAAGTACCTCGGGCTGGTGCTCCGCGAGCAAATCAAGACCAGTCCCCTGGTGAAGATCGACGACCGCCGCTTCGACCCCATGTGGGAAGCCGCCGGCGCCCTCAAGCTGCCGGTCTTCATCCACACCTCCGACCCCGACGCCTTCTTCACCCCCATCGACCGCAACAACGAGCGCTGGGAAGAGCTGGCCAACCACCCCGACTGGTCCTTCTACGGGAAGGATTTCCCCCCCAAGGCCGACCTGCTCGCCGCCCGCAACCGCGTCATCGCCCGCCACCCCAAGACCACGTTCGTGTGCCTCCACGTAGCCAACCGCCCCGAGAACCTCGCGGAAGTCTCCTCCTGGCTCGACCGCTACCCCAACATGAACGTCGAGATCGGCGCGCGCCTGGGCGAGTTGGGCCGCCAACCCCGCGCCGCCCGCCGCTTCTTCGACCGCTACCAGGACCGCATCCTGTTCGGCACCGACGCCACCCCCAACGGCGCCATGGTCCCCCAGCAGGACCTCAAGCCCGAGATGTACCGCTGCTACTTCCGCTTCCTCGAAACCGAGGACGAGTACTTCGACTACTCCGCAGCCGTGGTCCCCCCGCAAGGCCGTTGGCGCATTTACGGCATCGGCCTGCCGGAAGCGATTCTCCGCAAGGTCTACCACGACAACGCCGCCCGCATCCTCGCCCTGTGAGGTTTCCCCATGCGCTTCTACCAGTGGACTCGCGACCTGCATCTCTACATCGGGCTGTTCCTTAGCCCTTTCATCCTCGTGTTTGCGATCAGTACCCTGTTCCTGAACCACGCCTGGAAACCTTGGGAGACGGCCGCAGGTCAGACCAGGTCGGCGCAGGTCCAAGTCCCGGCGGGTCTGGACCGGTTGGCCATGGCCAAGCAGATTCTGGCGCAACTGGGGGTCTCGGGCGAGATCGATTTCATTCGATACCTGCCGAAAGAGAACCGCCTCATCCTGCCCGTGTCGAAACCGGGGTCTCGCGTCTCGGTCGAGGTCGAGTTAGCAACCGGCCGGGCGACAGTGGAGAGACGCGATACCGGGCTCTGGGACGCTCTGGTCTATCTGCATCGGTCACCCGGGCCGCATAACGCCATGATCCGCGGCAATTGGCTCTACATGCGCCTCTGGCGATGGTTCGCCGACGGGACGGTCTACCTGGTGCTGTTTCTCTCGGTGAGCGGCGTTTATCTCTGGACGGCGCTCAAGGCGGAACGAAGGACCGGGCTCATCTTGCTTGGCGCCGGAGTCGCTTCCTTCCTCATGGTGATCTATGCCCTTACTGTCTGAATGGAACCGGAAGCTTCACTTCTATACGGGCCTCTATTTCCTGCTCTTCCTGTGGCTGTTCTCGGTCACCGGTCTCCTGCTGAACCACTCGAATTGGCGGTTCCACCAGTACTGGCCGCAACGGAAACAGACCACGTCCCAACACCAGATCCAGGCGCCCTCGGAGCAGGCCGACCTGGGGAAGGCGCAAAACCTGATGCAACAACTGGGGATCTCGGGCGAAGTCGAGTGGCCGCCCACGCCCCCGGCGCCGGGACGTTTTGACTTCCGGGTCGCCAGGCCTGGCCGGATCCTCGAGGTCAAGACCGATCTCGCCGCCGGACGAGCGATGGTCGAGCGGATTGACGTCAACGGGTGGGGCGTTCTGAGCATGCTGCACACCTTCAGCGGCGTCCGGGTAAACGACCCGAAGGCGCAGCGCGACTGGCTGGCCACGAAGGTCTGGAGCCTCTCGATGGACGCGGTCGCCATCGGGCTTCTGTTCATGGTGTGCAGCAGTTATTACATGTGGTACCGGCTCAAGGCAAAGCGGCGCTGGGGATGGATCGCGCTCGGGTTGGGGACGCTGAGCTGCGGATTCTTTGCGGCCGGGCTCCGGTGGCTGGACCGTTAGGGGCCTGTCGTGAGATAACGCATACGCTCAGTGCCACTCGGGCGCCTGCCAGTAGCAACGCAGCAG
>JBGOUV010000545.1:0-3579 GCA_041477815.1 Terriglobia bacterium
GCGCGGATTTCCTCCGGCGTGGGCGTGCCGCGGACGAATCCGAGCAGGCTCTCATACCGGGTACGCCGGGTTTGCCCGCGGAGCTCATTCAGACCCGTCCGTACGGCTGTCCGATACAGCCAGCCTTCCGTTTTCTCACCCTGCGCTTGCCGGCTGCGCCACAGCTTCAGAAACACCTCGACGGCGAGCTCCTCGGCGCGTGCAGGATCCTGAATGACCCTGGCAATGACGCGGGCGATGCGCCCATACTGCGCGCGAAAGAGGGTCTCGAGATCGAACGGGGCCTCGTTCGCTTTCATGACGGCAACCGCTTCACCTGGTGCGTTCACACCATAACAACACCGGCCGAGCGCGGTTTGTGACAGGCGAGCTTGACACCGGCCCGCCGGTTGCATACCTTGCAACTTGGTGAGGTTTATCGGGGTCTCGGTTCTGCTGTTGCTGCCCGCCTGCGCGCGGCCCCCCGCCGGGCCACGCCTGGTGGTGGCGGTCAACGCCGGCGTCGAGGGCGACGCCCTCAAACACGCCGCCGCCGACTACCAGCGGGTCTCCGGCGTCCGCATGGAGATCGTCGAGCTGCCCTACTCCAACCTGTTCGAGAAGGCCATGCTCGACCTGGACGGCCGCACCGGCGCCTACGACGTCATCATGATGGACGACCCCTGGTTTCCGCGCCTGGCCTCGCACCAGAAGCTGGTCCCGCTCGAACCCCTGTACCGCCTGGCGGGCCTCTCCGGTCCCGACGCCGACTTCGTCGCCACGTCCCTGCAACTCTGTCACGAGCCCTACCCCAACGGCCGCCTTTACGCCCTCCCTTACGTGGGCAACTCGCCGCTCTTCTTCTATCGCAAGGACCTGTTCGACAAGCACGGCCTCACGGCTCCCCGCACCTGGCACGAGGTCCGCGACGCCGCCCGCCGCCTCCAGGAGTCGGAGCGCGGGTTCTACGGATACGTCATGCGCGCCGCGCCCGGCAACGCCGCCACCACCGACTTCATGCCGATCCTGTGGGCCTTCGGCGCCGACCTCCTGGCCCCTGACGGCGCTCCCCGTCTGGACACCCCGGAGGCTGCCGAGGCCCTCTCCTTCATGGTGGAGATGGGCCGCTTCACCCCGCCCGGCTACGTCAGCTTCAACGCCGACGAGATCGCCGCGCACCTGCTCCAGTCCACGGCTATTATGAGTATCAACTGGCCCTCCTGGATCTCGGCCATGGACGACCCGGTCAAATCCCGCGTGGTGGACAAGATCGGCTTCGCACTCCTCCCCGGCCAGCGCGAGCCCGGCCGCGCCGTCCTCGGCAACTGGCTGCTAGCCATCCCCGCCGGCTCCCACCGTGTTGACGCCGCCTTTACGTTCCTCCGCTGGGCCACCGACCCGGCGCAGATGCGCCAAGCCGCCGAGCGCGGCGGTCCTCCTACCCGCCGCAGCGTCTTCCTGGACCCCGCACTGCTCCGCCGCTTCCGCGCCTATCCGGTCCAACTGGCTTCGCTCGAAACCGGCCGCCCGCGTCCGCGCACGCCGCACTGGAACGAGATCGAGAACATCTTCGGCGTGCTCATCTCCAAGGCCAACGCCGGTAGCATCTCCGTCGCCGACGCCCTGGCCCGCGCCCAGAAGGAAATTGCGGACATCCAGCGGAGGAACCCCTAATGACTCCCCACTCCGCCCCCTGGCCCCCGACCCCCGGCCCCCGTGCCTGGGTCCTGCCGGCCATCGCTGTTCTGGCCCTGCTTTCCATCTACCCGCTCCTCTTCGCCATTGAGGTTAGCCTTCGCACTCCCGCCGGACACGGCTTCTCCAACTTCACCCGCCTCGTCCAGGACCGGTTCTTCCTGGTCGCACTGGCGCAAACGCTCGTCTACACCGCCGGCGCCCTGGTCATCGAGTTTACCCTCGGTTTGGGCCTCGCTCTTCTGCTCCATCGCGAGTTTCGCGGACGCCAGGTTTTTCGCTCTCTTCTGCTGATTCCTATGCTGTTGCCGCCGGTGGTGGTGGCGGTCATCTGGCGGCTTATCCTCAACCCCGAGTTCGGTGTCCTCAACGGGACGCTGAGGTCCCTCGGAGTCCCCACCGCCTCCCTCACCTGGTTCGGCTCTGAGCGGACAGCCATGCTCTCGGTCATCCTGGTCGACGCGTGGCAGTGGACCCCGTTCATGTTCCTGCTGCTCCTGGCCGGACTCCAGGGCCTCCCGGTCGAGCCTTTTGAAGCCGCCCGCGTGGACGGCGCCTCTTCGCTCCAGATCTTCCGCCGCCTCACCCTCCCCATGCTCCGCCCCGTCATCGCCATCGCCGTCCTGCTCCGTACCATGGACCTGCTGCGCGTCTTCGACCAGATCTTCATCCTCACCCAAGGCGGCCCCGGCTTTGCCACCGAGACCGTGACCCTCTACATCTACCGCACCGCCTTCCGCTACTGGAACTTCGGTTACGCGGCGGCCATGTCATTTGTGCTACTTGCCGCTACTACCATCATCGCCCGCGCCTTCCTGCGCCTCCTTCGCGAGCAACCCGCATGAAACGCCTCCTCCAGCCGCTCCTGCTCACCGGCGCGCTCCTGATCACGCTGCTCCCGGTCTACTGGCTGGCCACCCTCTCGCTCAAGCGCGAGGTCGACCAGTTCGCCGTCCCTCCCATCTGGATCCGCTTCACCCCCACCCTGGCCCACTACCGCGACATCTTCCTCGAACGCTCCTTCGCCACCTACCTGCTCAACTCCACCGTCGCCGCTGGAGTCTCCACCCTGCTGGCGTTGGGTATTGGCACTGCTGCGGCCTACTCGCTGGCCCGCTTCCCCCGCCCCGGTCTGGCCTTCTGGATCCTCTCCACCCGCATGTTCCCGCCCATTGTCAGCGTCATCCCCCTGCTGCTGATGCTCCGCTGGGCGAAGCTCCTGAACTCCATCGTCGCTCTGATCATCGTCTACACCGCGTTCAACCTCCCCTTCGTGGTCTGGATGATGCGGAGCTTCTTCGCCGAGATCCCCCCCGACCTCGAAGAAGCCGCCATGCTCGACGGCCACACCCGGCTCGGCGCCCTGTGGCGCGTGGTCCTGCCGCTGGTCCGCCCCGGCCTCGCCGCCACCGCCGCCTTCTGCCTGGTCATCGGCTGGAACGAGTTTCTGTTCGCCTTCCTGGTGGCCCAGACCGACGCCGCCATGACCCTGCCGGTCGGCATCGCCGGCCGCGTCACGCAATACGAAATCAAGTGGGGGGCCATGAGCGCCGGCGGCGTGGTGGCCATGCTGCCCGTGTTTGTCTTCGCCTCGGCCATGCAGAAGTACCTGGTCCGGGGCCTCTCGCTGGGAGCGGTGAAAGGCTGATGCGGATCACCATCGACAAACTCAACAAGCGGTTCGGCGCGGTCGAGGTGCTGCGCGACTTCTCTCTGGAAAGCGAGGACGGGGTGTTTCTGGTCCTGCTCGGCCCCTGCGGATGCGGCAAAACGACCTGGCTGCGCACCGTCGCCGGCCTGGAACAGCCCGACAGCGGCCGCGTCCTGCTTGGTGATACCGATATCACCGCCGCCGAGCCCCGCGACCGCGACATGGCCATGGTGTTTCAGAGCTACGCCCTCTAC